>DASTEB010000157.1:0-18812 GCA_035710025.1 Chloroflexia bacterium | reverse complement strand
CCGGCTCTCCCAGGTGGGTGAACGGCGTAATTACGTGCGGGATGCCCACGCGCTCGGCGTAGCGCGCTGCAGCCGCGATCATCGACTCGAAGGGGATGTTGGTGGAGTGGACGATGTCGAACGCGCCCGGCGGCAGCCAGTCGAGCGCGCGCCGCAGCGAGGGCACCCACGGCGTGATGCGCGACATCGCCCCCAGCAGCCTCGCCATGGGCAGCGGCATCCGCGCTAGCTCGGCCATGCCGCGCCGCCACGCTCGGTAATAGATGGCAGGCAGGGGAAGGTGCTTCACCCTGAACCGGCGTATCGCCACGCCGTTGTGCGTCTCCCGCTCTGCCTCGACCCGGCGGGCCTTCTTCGTCCAGAAGTAGTCGAGGTCCCACGCGTCGGTGGTCCACACCTCGACGTGGTGCCCCGCCCGTGTCAGCCGCTCGGATAGCTCCTGGAAATACAACTCCGAGCCGCCGATGTAGGGGTAGTAGCGCTGTATGACGTGCAATATGCGCATGGGGTCTCGGTGGCTCGGAGGTGCTGGGGGCGGCTCTGGCCCGTTACGGCACCGGGTCGGTGTCGGTCCAGATCTGGGTGTAGTTCAACTTCTCGAACACGGCGGTGCGGACGTCCTTCAGGGGCGTCCCCGCCGCTATACCGTCCAGGGTCATCTGCGCGGCGGTCTGGCACTGGTCGCACATGGTGCTGTGGTCGGTGAAAGTCACGTCGCCGTTGGCCGCCATCTCCTTGACGAAACACTCGGCCAGGTTCTTGTGCGCCGTCGCGTAGATGGCGCAGCCGCAGTAGCAGGGGATGTACTTGTACGAGTCGTAGTGGTCGACCGCGCCCTGGTATTGCACGGTGAGACGGTCCTTCGCCGGGCCGGTCACGGCGGCGAGGAAGTCGGGCAGGGTGCCCTTCGGCTTCGTCTCGACCACCTCTTTCGGGTCGGGCACCGACGAGCCGAGGCCGGGCGGCTTGCCCTCGGGGATGCCCTCGTAGGCAGCGCGGGCGGCGGGTCCGCCGCACGAGGCTATACCTATTACAAGTAGGGGCAACACCAGCAGCCACAGCACGCGAAACGGCCGGGCCGTCCCTTTGCCGTTGGGCTGCACGCGAGGATCTTCTGGCAGGGTGTCGGACAAGTTGCTCTCCTCTCTATATACCGCATCTGATGTGGCGAGGCCGCACGGCGAGGGAGGCGCGCCGCACCCCGGCCCCTGTAACGCAGGCCTCATGAAGGCATACAGCATAATACAGACAAGCGCCGCCGGGGCGCAAGGCAGCCTCCACGGCATGAATGATGCAGGGCTGCCGGAGACACTCAATACGAAAGGATGGATGCACTATGGACGGGGTTACGCTCCTTCGCGAATCACTCAGGGAAGCTCACGCGCTGCTGGAAGCGGTCATGCAGGACGTCACGCCCGAGGCCACCCACTGGGTGCCTCCCGGCATGGCCAACCCGGTCGGCGCTACCTACGCGCACGTCGTCTTCTTCGAGGACAGGACAATCAACGGGGTGATTCTTCACCGCCGCCCGCTATACGAGACCACATGGGCAGGCAGGACCGGCATCAGCGACCTCATGCCCGAGCAGGGAGAGGACTGGGACAACTACGTGCCGTGGACCCGCCGCGTGCAGATCGACTTGCCCGCGCTGCGCCCCTACGCGCAGGCCGTGTACGACAACACCGACGCGTACTTCGCGTCCCTCACGCCCGAGGATCTGGACAAGAAACTGGACCTCTCCGGCGTGGGCGGCGGCCAGACCACGCTCGGCGAGGCACTCGCCCGGCGCATAGTGGCCCACGTGGACAACATCGCCGGGGAGATCTCCTGCCTCAAGGGCTTGCAGGGGTTGAAGGGGTATCCGTTCTAGGGGCTGGTTCTTAGAACTCAACTAGCTGCCACAGCGACTCATACTTCGACACGGGGCAAACGAGCTGGTTTGCCTCGCTTTTCGTTGAGGTGCGTATCACGGACGGCATTCCCACCAGTTGATCTGAATAGTGCCGAGGCGAACCTGTTCATTGTTGCTCGTGCCACAGTCACTCGGGTCGGCCCCAATCACAAGTGGCTTATGCTCCCCCAGTGGGTCCGGGTCCGCGGGATCTGAGTGCCAGACCAGAGACAGTCTATTCGCGCCTGTAGCGAAGACTATGCTCCTATCGGGCACCAAGTACAAGGCAGAGGCCAAGAGGCCACAACCGACGATGGCCAACAACATGAAGCAGACAAGCGCGACTACTAGCACGCGCCGGTATCTTGTACTGCGTGTCGAGGCTTGCTCCATGTTGTGCTCTACGGTCAGCCCCTATCTCGGCGGCTTGATCTGCGTGGGCAGCGCGCCTGCCGCCTGCTCGACGCTGCGGCGGGCCGCGGCGAACTCCTCCCCGCGGGCCTCGTCGCGGTAGCGGTAATCGGCCTTGCGGATTACCTCGGTCAGGTCGCCCGTGGCCTCGGCCAGCCTGTGGGCGTGTGCCTCGGCAAGCTGCGCGGCGTGCTTCGTCGTGTGCCTCAGCACCGAGCGGAAGTGAGGCAGGCACAGGCCCACGGGGTGCGCCGCGAACGCCGCGCGGAACTCGGCGTGGTGGTCCGCGGCCCGGGCGAACGAGCCGACCACCTGCGCCTCGGCCTGCAGGGTGTAGTCGCACACAGGGCACGGGGCGGTAGGCTCCAGCGCGTCGGCCAGCACGCTGCCCGGCCCGTTCGCCGCGCCGCTGCCCAGCATCCCGCGCAGCCTGCCCATCATCCCGCCGTTGTCCGGTCCCGCGCCCGCGCCGCCCGACCGGATTACCCCGAGCGCGGTGCCGAGCACGTCGTTGTAGATCAGCGCGGTGCCCAGCACGTCGTTCAGCGCCTGCCACTGCTTCCCGTGGGGCGCGCAGAACCCGCCAGCCGCCCGCAGCTTCGCCCGAAGCTCGATGTCGTTTACCGCCTCCTCCGACACGCGGTCGAAGTACAGCGCCACCATGCGCTCGACCACCAGGCACGCAGCGCACCGCTCGCCCTCGTGCAGCGCCGTCCACAGGTCGTATGCCGTGTTGTCCGCCAGCCGTGGGGTCTTCCTCTCCGGGGTCCTTCTTGTCATAGGGGCAGCGCCTTTCCCGAGAAATGTAGCAGCGTCCCTACTACTATACTTGCCGCCTATACTTGCCGCCCGCAACAATAGCGGGCAGAAGCCCCGTCGCCCCTGCCCGCCCACTGCGTTTGCTTTCTACCTGCCTGACGGGGTGAACACGTCCACCCGGTTTGTCAGCGTGCGGAAGGTCTCGCCCCCGGCCGACGTACCGCCGCCCAGCACGTACCACTTGCCCCCAAGCTCGACCGAGGGCAGGCCGTGCCGGGCGAGCGGAGTACCGCCCACGCTCTGCCAGCGGTCGGTTGCCGGGTCGTAAACGTCGTGGCCGGCGATCACCTGGCCGCCTGTAAGCTGCTCGCCGCCGAACGCGTGGATCCTGCCGCCGACGGCCGCCGCCGTGAAGCCCCCGCGCGGGGTGGGCATGTCGGCCAGCCGCGACCAGCGGTTGGCGGCAGGGTCGTACACCTCGAGCGCGGGGGTGTTGCCGGGGAAGCGACCGCCCACCACATACAGTTTGCCGTCGAGCGCGGCCGCGGCCAGGTGCTCGCGCGCCACCGACATAGCGGGCAGGCCGCTGCGCCAACGGTCGGTCGCCGTGTCGTACTCCCACAGCGAGGTAGACACCTCGCCCGCCCCGCCGATCACGTACACCTTGCCGTTGATCGCCACCGAGGCGTGCGCCGCCCGTGGAGAGGGCATGTCGGCCGCTCGCCGCCACTCGTCGTTCGCCGGGGTGTATACCCAGGTCGTCGCCACAGGCTCGCCGCTGGGCATGTAGCCGCCCGTGACGTAGAGCGCGTCGGCTGTAGCCGTCATACCCAGGTGGTGCAGGGCGTCCGGCAGCGGCGCGGCGTTGGACCACCTGTCGGCCGCAGGGTCGTACATCTCGACCTCGTTCGCCACCTTCGCGAAGATGTTGCTGTTCCCCGAAAACCCACCTACAACGTAGATCTTGCCGTCGAGCACCGCCGCTCCGTGTTCCGAGCGGTACAGCAGCATCGGCGCGGCCTCGGCCCAGGTGCCCGTCACGACGCCGGGCGCGGCGGTAGGGCTGCGCGAGGGCGCGGGGGTCGTGCCCGCGGCGGCGTATTTTTCGCGGTAGCGGAAGGTGCCCAACTGGGAGAGGAGTACGTCGAACGGAGCTTCGTTCTCCGGGTGTAGCTCAAACACCGCCCGCTCGAAGTACTGGACGGTGTAGGTCTTGCAGTCGAGGTCGGACCGCTCGGTGAACTCCTCCGATATGGGGAAGCCCTGCTGTGCCAGCCCGCCGTTCTGCTGCCAGTACTCGAGGAAGCGCCCGCCCACGCGCTTGCTCGTCTCGGCAAACAGCACCGAGCCTGCCGTGGTGTTGGCGCGCTGGTCCGGCGCGCCGTCGGGGTATTTCTCGCGGTAGCGGAACGCGCCCAGGTGCGACAGCAGTACGTCGAACGGACGTTGGTTCTCGGGATGGGCCTCGAAGACGGCGCGCTCGAAGTACTGCACGCGGTAGGTCTTGCCGTCGAGGTCCGAGCGCTCCTGCATCACGTCCGAGATCGGGTAGCCTTGCTGAGGTAGACCGCCGTTCTGCTGCCAGTACTCGAGGAAGCGCCCGGAGACGGTTTTGCCCGTCTCGGGGAAGGTGCGGCTCTCCCCCTGCGCGGTCACGCCGCCCGCCCAGGGGCCAACCACAAGCGCGGCGAGTAGCGCCGATGCGCCCGCCATCATCAATCTGCTCGAAGCTGCCATAGCGATACCCTCGCTTTCGGGAAATGCCCTGACCGACGCCTGGACCGTCTTGCCTGACATTACACCCGGCCGCGGTGCGCGGTTCCGGTCCGTGCGGGTCGCGCAAGGTTCGTGCCCCGGGAGGATGGTCGAAACGGGGCTATCTCCATATGAGTGAGGCTCGCCGCGAAGCCCGCTTTCGCGGGCTGGTGGTTAATGATGGACCTCATCCCAGGGTGATACCCTGGGCTACATTCCTGCACCCCCTACGGGGGCTTACTTGTCGTGCCCCGACGTCCGGAGCCATTCCCATACTGTGTTACGATACCTATCGCCTGCTAAATCCCCCTGGTGCGGGTGACGAAAAGCGCACATAATGGTAGGCTGTTGTCATGGAGCAGACCGTCAGTCAGGCTAAGCCCGCAGGTAGCGATGCAAGCGCCGTCGCGCAGGGGCGCGCGAGATACTGGGAGGTAGACGCTGCCCGGGGCGTGGCCATCATTCTCATGGTCATCTACCACCTGGTGTACGACCTCGACTTCTTCGGCGGCTACCCCATAGAATCGGTGTCGGGCTTCTGGTTCTACTTCGCGGACACGGTCGCAACCATGTTCGTGTTCCTCGCCGGGCTTGCCGTGACGCTGAGCTACTCGCGGGCCAGGGCAGCGAGCGGCGCCGAAGCGCGGCTCTTCCCGCGGTTCCTCAGGCGCGGGCTGATAATCTTCGCCTGGGGTATGCTGATCACCCTCGTTACCTACTTCCTGTTCTCCGGTCAGGCCATCTACTTCGGCATCCTGCACCTTATCGGCCTCGCGATCCCGCTGGCCTACCCTTTCCTCCGTTTCCGGCTCTTGAACCTCGCGCTCGGCGCCGTCCTCGTGGTAGTCGGCTACTACCTCGTGTACAACGTCAGGGTTGATGTTCCCTGGTTCTACTGGCTGGGTCTGCAGCCATACGGGTTCTACTCAAGCGACTACCGGCCGCTGCTGCCCTGGTTCGGGGTCATGCTGCTCGGCGTGTTCGCCGGAAACACGCTCTACACGCGAGGAGTGCGCCGCTTCGGCATACCGGATCTGTCGCACCTCTCCCCGGTAAAGGCCCTTTCTTTCATGGGTAGGCACTCCCTGCTCATCTACTTCGTACACCAGCCGGTGATAATAGGCGTGCTGTCGGCGCTCGGGATCATCGACCTGGGGCTGTTCGGATGACCCCTTGACACCCCGCGCCGCGCCCACTTATACTATCCCCCACAACCGAACACAGGCATAAAGGCTGAGATCAGGACTAGTACGCGCGAAAGCGAGGCCGCAGAGAGCCGGCCAAAGCTGCGAAACCGGCGCCCGCGCACGCACGGAATGGACCTGTGAGCCTCGCGCAGAAAGCAGAGCAAGTAAGCAAGCAAGTACGTGCCGACGGTACCCCGCCGTTACCGGGTTACGGGCCACAGGCCACCGGCCTCGAAGCCCGCTGAGTGCGGCGCACCACGCGCCGAACGAGGGTGGTACCGCGGGTTTGCCCCGTCCCTTGAGTCCAGGGACGCGGGCTTTTTGTTTGCCATATCACAGGCCAGGCACAGGCCAATAGCGGAGGGAATGCGGATGAACGACACCATCACTGCCCCGGCGGGCGCGGCGGAAGCGCCCCGCACGGCGAAAAAGAGGATACTGACCGGCGACAGGCCAACCGGGCCGCTGCACCTCGGCCACTACGTCGGCTCGCTCGTGGACCGCGTGCGCCTGCAGCACGAGTACGACAGCTACATCATCATCGCCGACGTGCAGGCCCTCACCGACAACTACGACAACCCCCAGAGAGTGCGCGACAACGTCACCGAGGTGGTGAAGGACTACCTCGCCGTGGGCCTCGACCCCAACGTGGTGACTATCTTCGTGCAGTCGCTCGTGCCCCAGATCGCCGAATTGACCGTGTTCTTCTCCAACCTCGTCACGGTGTCGCGCCTGGAGCGCAACCCCACGGTGAAGGACGAGATGAAAGAGCGCGGCATGGAGGACAACGTCACGTTCGGGTTCCTGGGCTACCCGGTGTCGCAGGCCGCAGATATCATGGTAGTCAACGCCAACCTCGTGCCCGTGGGCGACGACCAGGCCCCCATGGTCGAGCTAACGCGCGACATTGTCATCCGCTTCAACAACATCTACGGCGAAACGCTCAACGTGCCCGAGCTGATGATCGGCCAGGTTGCCCGCCTGCCCGGCACGGACGGCAAGGCCAAGATGAGCAAGAGCGCGGGCAACACCATCCAACTGTCGGACGACCCCAAGACGGTCGAGCGCAAGGTGATGAGCATGTACACCGACCCCACGCGTCTGCGCGCCACCGACCCCGGCCACGTCGAGGGCAACCCGGTCTTTACGTACCACGACGCCTTCAACCCCAACAAGGAAGAGGTCGAGGAGTTCAAGCGCCTCTACCGCATCGGGGGCATCGGCGACGTGGCCGTCAAGCGCGCACTAATCAAGGCGCTGAACGAGTTCCTCGACCCCATCCGCGAGCGCCGCGCCGTGTACGAGCAGAAGCCCGAGTTGGTGCGCGAGATCATCATGGAGGGCACGCGCAAGACCCGCGAGACGGGCAAAGAGACCCTGCGCCTGGTGCGCCACGCCATGAAGATCGACTACTTCCCGGGCACCGACCTGGAAGTGTGAGCGCCCGCGCCTGGCATGGGGTTTGCTGCGTATAACCACGGAGGGGGGCGGGCAGTCGCCGCACAAACTGGACAAGCAGCGCGTGATGCGCTATAAATAGACCCGTTGGGGAGTAGCCGCCCGCACGCCGGGTTGGCACGGTCGTCAAGACGGAGCGCTCGCGCTCCCGGCCGTCCAGGTGATCCTTTCCCGATCACTGAGGCAAGACCATTGCGGCATTTGCATGCTGTATTGGCCTTGCCTTTTTCGTTGCCGTTTCACGGCGAGGCCACGATGCACTACACGGGGACGGCGTTCGGAGGCCGGTCGCGCACCGGCCCGCGCTGCTCCGCCAACGTTATCAAATGGGGAGATGTTAGCGAATGGTTATAGATATGGTCTGGCTATGGGTTCTGTTCAACATCGGTGTGCTGGTGATGTTGGCTATCGACCTCGGCGTATTTCACAAAGACGACAAGCCTATTTCGGTCAAAGAGGCGCTCATCTGGAGCGCGATATGGATAGTCGTGGCTGCGGTATTCAACGTGGGCGTGTGGATCTTCATGGGCGAGCAGAAAGGGCTCGAGTTCCTCACAGGCTACGTGATCGAGCGCTCGCTCAGTATTGACAACATCTTCGTCTTTATCCTGGTGTTCACCTACTTCGCGGTGCTCCCCCGCTACCAGTACAAGGTGCTGTTCTGGGGCATCATCGGCGCGCTGGTCATGCGTGCTGCGCTCATTCTCCTGGGCACCGCGCTGGTCACCAACTTCCACTGGGTGCTGTATATCTTCGGCGCGCTGCTGGTCATTTCGGGTATCCGCATGGCCTTCCAGGACGACACGGAGGTCCACCCCGACCAGAACCCGGTGGTGCGCCTGTTCACGCGCTTCATGCCTGTGAGCAAGCAGTACGACAACGGTAACTTCTTCACGCGCATCGACGGCAAGCGCCTCGCCACGCCCCTGCTGATCGTGCTGATCGTGGTCGAGACGACCGACCTCGTGTTCGCCTTCGACTCGATCCCGGCCATCTTCGCCATCACCACCGACCCGTTCATCGTGTACACGTCCAACGTGTTCGCCATCCTGGGACTGCGGGCGATGTATTTCGCGCTGGCGGGGGTGATGGACCGCTTCCACTATCTCAAGTTCGGGCTGTCGATGGTGCTCGTGTTCATCGGCGCGAAGATGCTTCTGGACGACTTCTTCCATATCGACACGCTGGTGTCCCTCGGCGTGGTGGCGGTAATCCTGACCATCTCTGTGATCGTGTCGCTCATGCGCCCGCCCAAGCTGGAGCTGCCGCGCAAGCCGGGCGAGCCGGGCGACCTGGCGGTAGATTAGCACAATCTGAGTCCGGTCTAGTATAAGAAAAGCCCCTCTCACTCGTACGAGCGAGAGGGGCCGGAGCTATGGGTCTTCCCCATTGCAGACTAGAAGTTGGGGGCGGGCACCGTCACCGGGGCGTCGGAGTTGGCGGGAGCGGTCGCCGCTCCTGCTACGCTGCTCGCCACGCCCGCGAGCTTCCCGGCGAGCCGGGCGAACGCGACCGCGCTCTCGTAGTTGCCCGCCTGGTAGGCGTCGTAGGCGTCGCTGTATGCAGCCTGTGCCTCGTCCAGATACGGCGCCGCCTCGGTCGAGCCGCCGATCACGGCGCTCTGCCCTACCAGCCGGTTGTAGGTGTTGGCGAGGATGTAGCTGGCCTGGGCCTGGGTCGGCGCGGTCGCGGCAAAGTCGTCAGGTCCGTGCCTGTGCGCTCCGCGTATCTGCCCGTTCGAGGGCAGAGCATCGGCCGTCAACTCGTCGGCCATGTCCGAGTAGGCGATCATGGCAAGCTCGCGAGCCGCGCCCGCGTAGGCCGCGGCCGGGCCGTACTGCGAGTTCGCGTTGGCCGCCTCGGCCTTGTCGAGCAGGGCGTTGGCGCTGTTCACCCAGCGCTGCGCGTCGGCGGTATCCATCTTGCCGTTGGCGTACGCGAGGTCGGCCTCCACCAACCCAAGCAGCTCGGAGGTCGAGGTGATCTGCCGGGTCGCGTTGTCGGCGGTGGCCCCGCGTCCGATCATGTCGCCGGGGCCGGGCCCACCGTGGCCACGTCCGCCCCTCATTCCCATGTCGGCTGGCGCGTTCGCGGGCGAAGTGGTCGTAGTCGTGCCCGAGTCTGCGGGTTTGGCGGTAGCGGTCGCTGCTGCGGTGGCCGACGTGGTCTGCGCGAGCGCTTCACCCGTGCCCGCCACTCCACCTACCAGCACGCCTAGGCCAAGCAGCCCTGCCGCCACCGTCGAGCCGATCAGTACTTTGACGTTCATTGCTTTGTTTCTCCTCATGCTTTGTCTTGTCGCGGCCACCTCCGGCGGTTGCCGGGCGGCGGCTCCGTTGCTTTCGTAGCCGGTACCGGGACACCGGCACGCGGTCCTCACAATCTAAGTGTAGGGGCCGCGCCTTAAGACAAAGCATGAGAAGAATTAGCGTTGGGTTAAGTTCGCCCTCCTCAGTAATTGGCTCGCAGCGTCGGGTCGCACTCGTCCGAGGCAAGATGGTCGAGCAGGTCGTGGAACATGGCCGTCGCCACCGGGTCGGTGCCGAGCCACCCGGCAAGCCGGAACGTCGTCATGAGCACGACGCCCTTGCCGTAGCGGAACCGGACGGTGTGCACCGCCGGGTGCCCCACCCAGCCCGACACCATGCCCGACAGGAAATCGGCCTGCACCGCCCGGTCATCCACGGGCAGGCCCAGGATGGTGCTGGTGGGCATGACCCGCATGAACGGCATGCCGAGGGGGTTGCTCACCGGGAGCCTGCGGTGGATTCCGGGCCGGAGCCAGGAGAAGCTCGTCAGCCAGCTGCCGCTGTACGCGCCGCCCCGGTTCTGCACCCAGAAGAAGGGGCTGGGGCTGTCGCCCATGTACAGCAGCCGCCCACCTGCCCGTACCCACTTGAGCAGATCGTCGGTCGCACGGCTCGCCACTGCGACTCGCGTGCCGGGGGCGACGTGTGAGACGGTATGGTAGCCCATGCCGCGCAGCGTCCCTTGAAGGGACATCTGGCCCGCTGCATCGCCCCCACGATCCTGGCCGGACAGGTCGTCTTGCACCACCGAATCAAGCCCCTCCGGCGGCCGGTCGAGCGGGGTTATCGAGCCATCCTGTTGGGCTGCTCCCCTGGTGACGACCGCTACCGGGTCGGTGTACGCAGCCACGCGGTGCGCCGCCGGCACCACCAGCAGATCGAGCGTGTTGCGCGCAAGCTCATTCCCCCCATCGCCCTGCACCGCAAGCTGTACTTGTACTTCCGCCGCCCGCTCGACCGCCGGCAGCTTCCACGCCGCGAAGCCCAACGCCGCGACGGTGCCGCGAGGCACTTGCGGCATCTCTGCCTCGCCGCGCTCGCCGTCACCCACCGACCAGCGTAGCCTCGCGCCCGACCAGTCCGCCTGGCCGTAGTGGGCGGCGTGCACCCGCGCCCGGGCGCGCTCGTCGTCCCAGAATGCATAAGCCGCCGCCCGTGGCACGACAACGTCGGGAGTGTTGATTTGTGAGAACACATCGTGGAACACCTTGGGGTTGCGGTCGAAGTCTAGCAGGCCGTTGCTCTCCCAGTAGATGTCGCTCAACTCGGTGATGACGTAGCCGGCGATGCCGGGCTGGCGGCGCATCGCCTCGATCTCGTACTTGAGCGCGTGAAACTGGTGCCACTGTGTGGCCTCGGCGAAGCGCTCGTAATCGCCCCAGATGTCGTCCAGACCGAGCCGCCGGAAACGCTCTTCCGCGCCCGCGGGCCAGCCGCCCTCGCCCTCCCAGGAGTTCCACCACGGCCCGAGCGTGAACCATGCCGGGTCGGCTCCACCGTGCGGCTCGCGCAGCTTGCGCGCAGAGGGCAGGCCCCAGTTGCCGAACTCGGACAGCACCAGCGGCTCGTGCCCCGTGCGCACCGAGTCGCCGTGGCCCGAGTAGGTCCACAGCGGGCGCAGGCCGAACTCCTCGATGGTGTGCTCGAACTTGCGGGCCTGGTCGGGGATGTTGGCGTAAACGTGGAAGTCGTCCAGGTCGCTCTTGACGTGGATGTTCGGGCCCCAGGGGTGCGGGCAGGCCGAGTTGTCCACCACGAGGCGGGTGGGGTCGAGCGCCTTGCAGCGGTCGTACATCCCCAGCACCCACTCGCGGTCGAGCGCGCTGAGCGGCAGGGTGGTGCCCCAGTCCTCGTTCACGATGGTCCAGATGACCAGCGAGGGGTGGTTGAAGTCGCGCCGCACCATCTCCTCCAGCGTGCGCTCGACCCGGCGGCGGATAGGCTCGCCCAGGTGAAGTTGCTGTTCGTGCATCGTGCCCTTGATGTAGAAGGTGCGCCACGAGGGTATCTCGGCCCACACCAGCAGGCCCATCTCGTCGGCAAGGTCGAGGTACAGCGGGTCGGGCGGCTTGATGTGGCAGCGCAGGTTGTTCAGGCCGAGCGCCTTCGCTTTGGCGAACTGGTCTCGCAGATACTCCTCGGAGGGCACGGTGTAGATCGTGTCGGCGTACATGTCCTGGTCGAGGGCAGACAGCAGGTAGATAGGCTCGCCGTTGAGCAGCAATTTGCCGTCGCGCGTCGAGACCTCGCGGAATCCGAAGCGCACGCTCAGGCTGTCCTCCGCGCCGACCGCGCCGCGCACGGTGACGGTAGCGGTATACAGGTGGGGATCCTCCAGGCTCCACAGGCGCGCGTTCTCCACCCTGACGACCGCCTCGGTCTGTCCCCTGGCGACCGTTTGCTCGACCGTGGTATCGCCGTCGCTGATGGCAACGTGGACGCTCTCAGCGCCCGCCCCGGCGACCTCGAACCTGACCGCTGCCTCTCCGGTAGCGATGTTGGGCGTGACGTGTACCAAGCTGAGGTAGGTGCGCGGCACGGCCGTGAGGGTCACGTCCTGCCAGATGCCGCCCACGTTGACATACCACTCCTGCTTGCCGTGGGGCACATCCTCCGGGTCGAACGGAGGTCCGTCAGCCGCCGCGCCGTTATCGTAGCGCCGCCAGCGTGGGATGGTGATCGCGCTCTGGGCCGCGTCGAACACCCGCACGGCCACCTCGTTGCGCCCCTCGCGCAGCATCGCCGCGACGGGCAGCGTGAACTCGGTATAGCCGCCTTCGTGCTCTCCGGCGAGCGCGCCGTTCACGAACACCTGGCACCAGTAGTCCACCGCGCCGAAGCGAAGCAGCGCCTCGCCCTCCAGCCGGTCGCGCTCCAGGTCGAAGGTGCGGCGGTACCAGGCGTAGCCGCTGTACTCCTGCAGCTCGGGGAAGGCGGCCTGCCACGGCAGGGGCACGGTTATCTCGCGGTCGGGGGCCAGCGTATCAACACCGAGCGTCCCGTCAGGGTCGAGTTGGAACCCCCAGGTGCCGGAAAGTGCGATTGTACGACGCACGAATTAGTCCTCCTGGTAAGTGTGAATTGCGGCCTTACGGCAGATGTGCGAATAGCGCGCCGGCGTTACGACAAAAGATGGCACGACACTTGCGGTTTATAGCATAACCTGTTGCGGCCGGTAGGCAATTACTAGAGTATATGCGTCGGGCAGTTCTCGCAACCGCCCGGCCCGGCTCTCGGCCGCGACCGCCAGGCTGTAATAGAAGGAGGAGGCCGCTCGGAGCAGGCCCGCCACGTTACGGCCCGGACAGGTGTCCTGGCAAGGCGGCTGCCGCCAGGTTGCGGAGTGACTGCAATCCGCGAGCCACGAGTTCCTCGCTTCGAGCGCGCCCGCGCCCGATTAGCCGAGATTTTGCGCGGAACGTCGGAACGGCAATGCGGAGAACGCGGAACAAACCAACGGGCATACCCGGCCGGGTCGTTTCGGCTCCGCCTTACTACAATACCTTGTGCACTCCCGCGTTTCGTGTGCCGCGACGATCATCGCTCAGGAGGTGATGTACCGAATTGAGATTGCGCCCCGACATGGAATACCGGCCCTGAAGGCATTCAAAGGAGGAAATCTGCAATGTCGCAAAGTCTGAGGAAAATGATTAGCCTCGCCACGGTGGCGATGATCCTTACCGTTCTCCTGGCCGCATGCGGCGGCGGGGCAACCCCCGTCCCCGCTACTCCGACCACCGGCGGCGGAGCCGCCACAGAACCGACCGCCACCACAGGCGCCGCCGCTGCCGAAGCCACACCGACTACCGGCGCAGCAGCCGCCGAGGCCACCGCCACGACGGGCGGAACTGCCGGCGGCCCCCTCGAGCTGCCTTCGCAGTGCTCCGCTGTCGAGATCAACTACTGGAACCCGTTCACCGGCCCCGACGGCCCGTTCATGCAGCAGATCGTTGACAACTTCAACACCGACCACCCCAACATCAAGGTAAACAACAACACCAACCAGGCCATCGGCGGTCAGTACGACACGCAGCTCGACACCGCGCAGGCCTCGGGCCAGCTGCCTAACGTGGCCATCATCAACGAGGACGCGATCGCGACCCGCGCCTTCCGCAACACCCTGCGCCCCATCGACGATTTCGTAGACCAGGTAGGCATTCAGGGGAGCGACTTCCCCGAGGTCGCCTGGAACACCGGCGAGGTGGCGGGCAAGCGCTACGGCATCCCCTTGAGCTTCGTCGTCATGACCATGTTCTACAACGAGGACCTGATGAACGAAGCGGGCATCACCAGCGTGCCGACCAACCGCGAGGAGTTCGAGGCGGCGGCCGAGGCGATGACCAAGGACGGCAAGAACGGCTACTTGCTGACCACCGCGTTCCCCGTCCAGCAGATCTTCCAGCAGCTTCTACACCAGTTCGGCGGGCAGGAGTTCAGCGACGACGGCACCGAGGCTACCTGGAACTCCGATGCGGGCGTGCAGGCGCTCACCTGGATGAAAGAAACCAACGACAAGTTCGGCCAGGCCAACCTCGAGGTTGACGCCGAGCTTAACGCCTTCAAGGCGGGCAACGTCGGCATGATCTGGAACGGCATCTGGCAGATCCCCAACGTGACGGGCGAGGCCGTGGCGTTCGCGGGCAAGGCCGCCCCGCCGCCCCAGATCGGCGACGAGCCGGCAACCTGGGCAGGCGGCCCGTTCCTGACCATGCCCGTGCAGCCGAGCGAGGACGAGTGCAAGGACACCGCTTCGATCATCTTCATCAAGTACGTGCTTGACAACTCGCTCGAGTGGGCCAAGGCGGGCAACGTACCGGCGATGAACACGGTGCGCAACAGCGCCGAATTCCAGGCGCTGCCGCACGCGGTGCTTGCCCCGGCCGTCGAGAACCCCGTGTTCCCGCCGTCCATCCCGGGCATCGGCTCGGCTTTCGCCCCGCTGGGTGAGGCCGTAAGCGCCGTCATCGCGGGCACGCAGACCGACATCAAGGCGGCGCTGGACGACGCGGCCCAGAGGGCCAACGCCATCCTGGAGGAGAACAGGCAAGAGTTCGGCGATGCGCCGGCCGGGCCGTAATCTACAAAGCAATCTTCCACCGCGCCCTCCCACCCGGCGGGCGCGGTGGGCAAACACGGGTCCCCGTGGGAAGTTTGCCCGCGGGGGCCCGCCTGACCATACCATTACCCACAGCGAGGTGAGCACGTATGGCGACAGTTGCACAAGAGCGTGCGGGCGCGATTAGCGCGACAGGCTCGGGCAAGCGGCGGTTCAATTGGACGCCCTACCTGTTCATCCTGCCGCACCTCATCTTCTTTGCCGTTTTCATCGGCTGGCCCTTCTTCTACGGGCTGATCATCAGCTTCCAGAGCTATGACATCGCGCGCCCGGCGCAGCAGCGCTTCATTGGGTTGGACAACTACGCCGAGATGTTCAACCCCGACTCGATACGCTTCAACTACTTCTGGAACGCCCTGATCAACACGTTCGAGTTCGTGATCTACTCGGTGCCCGTGCTGATCATAATTCCGCTGGCGCTCGCCGTGCTGCTCAACACGCGCGTGCCGGGCGTGAACGTGTTCCGCGGCATCTATTTCGCGCCGTGGGTGCTGTCGGTGTCGGTCATCGGTATCCTGTTCTGGTGGATCTTCCAGAGCCAGGGCGGGCTGGTGACGCACTACCTGCAGGCCCTGGGAGTAGACAGCCCACCGCGCTGGCTCTCCTCTCTTCCCTGGGCGTGGATCTCAATCGTGGTGGCCACGGTCTGGTGGACGGCAGGGTTCAACATGATTATCCTGCTGGCGGCCCTGCAAGACATCCCCGACCAGCTCTATGAGGCCGCCTCGATCGACGGGGCCACGGGCTGGCAGGCGTTCTGGCAAGTCACGCTGCCCATGCTGCGCCCGGTCCTGCTGTTCGTGCTCATCATCACAGTGATCGCTTCGTTCAACCTCTTCGGCCAACCGTTCTTCATGACCGACGGAGGCCCACCGCAAGCCGGCGGTGGGGGTGGCACAGAGCCTGTGATGTACCGCATCTACCTCGAAGGTTTCACAGGCATCGCGGACCAGGGCCGGGCGTCGGCCATGGCCTTCCTGGTGGCGATCGTCATGGTCGTGGTGTCATACCTCAACTTCCGCTTGTTCCGCGAGCGAGAGACCGTAACGCAGTAAGGAGTAGAGCGCATGGCAACGATGACTACAGACCAGGCGGCGGTACGGGAAGGCGGGCGCGAGGCAGAGGATTCGCGGGTAGCAGTGCGCCGTCCCGGCAACCGCACACTGCGGTTGGTGGGGATCTACGTGGTGCTGGTGCTGGTGGCCCTGATCATTCTGCTCCCGCTGCTCTGGCTGCTTTCGACGTCCCTCAAGCTGCCTCGCGACCTCTTTACCAACACGATCGACTGGATACCGCGCACGGTAACCTTCGACAACTACACCAGGCTGTTCGCGAACCAGCAGACCCCCGTGGGGCGGTGGTTCCTCAACAGCCTTGCTATTGCCAGCATCACGACGCTGCTGGTGCTGACCGTGGACAGCATGGCGGCCTATGCATACGCCCGCATGAACTTCCCTGGGCGCAACGCGCTCTTCGGGATAATGCTGCTGACCCTGTTCCTGCCCGGGTTCATGTTCATCATCCCCAACTTCCTGACGGTGAACTTCCTCGGGCTGATCAACAACTGGGGGGCCGTGATCCTGCCGGGGCTGGCCGGGGTGTTCGGGGTGTTCTTCCTGCGGCAATTCTTCCAGGGCATCCCGAAAGAGCTTGAGGAAGCAGCCGAGATTGACGGGGCTAACAGGTTCGAGATCTTCTACCGGATAGTGCTGCCCCTGTCGCGGCCCGCGCTGGCTACCCTGGGCATCATCACCTTCCTGGCAAGTTGGAACGACTTCCTGTGGCCCTTGCTCGTGCTGAAGGACAGGCAGATCCAGACGCTGCCGCCCGGCCTGAGCACCCTGCAAAGCGCCTATACGTCGGACTACGGCCTGATCATGGCCGGTGCGGTGGTGGTCGCCATCCCTGTGCTGGTGCTGTACATGCTGCTGCAGCGGTACATCGTGCAGAGCGTTGCGAGCACGGGACTGAAGGGCTAGGCCATGCGATACACGCCACGACGCCATAATATACGCGCGCCCTTCCTCCTGACCTCGCTGCTCGTGCTCATGCTCTTCGTGGCAGGCTGCGACCAACAGGGCGCGCAAGAACCACAGGCCACCGCGACATCGCCCGCAGCGACCGCCACAACCGCCGTTGTCGAGCCGACGGCAACGACGCGCCCCCAGGCGACGGTTCCGCCAACACCGGACATGCCCGAGGAGGGCGAGTTCCGCAACCCGATGATACGCGCCGACTTCGCCGACCCGCACGTCATCACGACCACCGACGGCATCTACTACGCCTACGCCACCAACGCCTCGGGCAAGAACATCCAGGTAGCGCGGTCGGAAGACCTGGTCAAGTGGGAGGTGCTGCGCGACGCGATGCCCGCGCTGCCCTCGTGGGCCAGACTTGGCGGCTCACTCGTGTGGGCGCCCGAGGTGATGCAGATAGGTGGCAACTACGTGCTATACTACACCGCGCGCGACAAGGAGTCGGACAGGCAGTGCGTCGGAGTCGCGGTGAGCGACAAGCCCGAGGGGCGGTTCGTGGACCCCAACGACAAGCCATTCGTGTGCCAGGCCGAGGAAGGCGGCACGATTGACGCGCACCCCTTCCGCGACGGCGACAAGCTGTACCTGTACTACAAGAACGACGGCAACTGCTGCAGTAAAGCCACCTGGCTGTACGTGCAGGAGATGGCCCCCGACGGCCTGAGCCTGGTGGGCGAGCCGGTCAGGCTGGTGCGTAACGACCGCGCATGGGAAGGCACCGTGGTCGAGGCGCCCACGATGTGGAAGCACGACGGGAAGTACTACCTGTTCTTCTCGGCCAACAGCTACGCGGGAATGGAGTACGCGGTAGGCTACGCCCGGTGCGAGAGCGCCATGGGGCCGTGCCAGGACGCCGAAGAAAACCCCATCCTCGCCAGCCGGATGGACGTGCGGCCTCCCATCGTCGGCCCCGGCCACCAGACCATCATCGCGGACGACGACGGCGAGACCTGGCTTGTGTACCACGTCTGGGAGATCACCTCCGCGGGCCTGCGGGGCAACGTGCGCCACATGTGGATAGACAAGCTTGTATGGGAAGGAGATAAGCCTGTGGTGAAAGGCCCAACCTCCGGGCCGCAGGAGGTGCCCTAACCGGACGTATTGATTTCACACAAAGACGCAAAGATCGCAAAGGTTCTTATTGTTTAGCCACGAAGGACACGAAGGGTTGTGTGTGGCAGGGCACCAGCGCCGGCCTGAGTACCATCCCCCAACGACAACTCTGCGTTACCTCTGCGCTCTCTGTGTCTCTGCGGTTCAATCATTCCATCCTTTGCGGCCTTTGCGCCTTTGTGTGAAATAACGAAGACAAGAGAGGAGCATGACGATGAAGCGACGTGGCTTGTGGCGAATCTTCTCGGTGGCGATGGCGGCACTGTTGCTCGGCGCGGTGGCAGCGCCGAACGCCGTCGCGCAGACCGAGGCCCGCTCGCGGGTGTACGACAACCCGCTGGAGATACAGATATCCGGCGACGGCCTGGTGGAAAGCTGTGCCGACCCGGTAGTCATCAAGGGGCAGGCAGCCGACGATTCGTACTGGTACATGTACTGCACCACCGACCCGCTGAACGACGAGGACCGCGACCCGGGCGGCAACTACATCTTCCATTTCATCCCGATGCTGCGGTCGCTCGACCTGGTTAACTGGACCTACATGGGCGATGCGTTCGCCACGCGGCCCGGCTGGGTCGCCGACGATGCGGGCCTGTGGGCTCCCGAGATACAGTACTTCAACGGCCAGTATTACCTCTACTACACCGCAAGCTGGACCGACCTCCCGGGCGGCGGCAGCGCCATCGGCGTCGCCACAAGCCCAAGCCCTCTCGGGCCGTGGGTTGATAGCGGCGCGCCCGCGGTAGAGCCGCACGCACCGGCCTGCTGCCCGAACGA
>DASTEB010000156.1:0-13390 GCA_035710025.1 Chloroflexia bacterium | reverse complement strand
CGACGTCGCGCAGCATGTCGCCGCGGTACAGTGCGGCCCCGGCACTCGCTCCGAACACCGGCCGCACCCCCCGCCCCGCGATGGTCGAGGCCCGCGCGCCCATGGCGTTATCCAGGGCCACGCCGTCGGTGAACACCGTGATACCGGCCGAGGCAACGCGGTCCGGCCTGTGGGCGAACAGCATCGTGGAGGCGACCATGCCCACACGCTCGTCCGCCTCGGCCGCCTCGACCAGCCGTCCCAACCACTCGGGCTCGGCGAATGCATCGTTATTCAGCGCGACCACGTACTTTGACTGAGCGGCCCGAAACGCCTGGTTGTTGCCCGCGGCGAAACCGGCGTTGTGGCCGTTACGCATCACGATGGGCACGCGCGGCAGCGGCGATGACAGCCACGAGGGGTGGCGCTCGCGCACCAGGTCGTCCAGCAGCGCGCCCGACTCGTCAATCGAGCCGTTGTCCACGAGGTACAGGTCGAAGTCGCGGTAAGTCTGCTCGGCAAGCGCCGAAAGGCACGCGGGCAGGAGCCGCGCGCCGTTCCAGTTGAGTATGACGACCGAGGTCTCGGCGCTCATTCGCGGGGCAGAGTAGTGCGCGGTCCTACCGGCCGCCCCCGGCCAGCAACTCCAACAGCCGGGCGAAACCGTGCATGTGCCTGCGCATGTCGTCCAGCCTGATGTTTTCGTTGGGGCCGTGCGCGCGGGTGTCGGGATAGCCCGTGCCTATCGCGGCCACCTGCAGTCCAAGCCCTCGGGGCGGCGGCAGCACGAACGAGCCTATCGGCCCCGAGCCGTTGGACGACGGGATAACCACAGGCTCGCGCCCGCCGGTCACGCGGAGGGCGCGCACTACGGTTTGCACAAAGGGCGACTCAGGATCGCTGATGCCGGGGGTCAGGTCGCCCTCGCCCGAGATGCGGCGCACCTCTATATCGGTGTAGCCCCTGTCACGCAGGAATGCCTGCAGCGCCTGGAAGATCTCCTCGGGGTCCTGGTCGGGCACGAGCCGGATGTCCAGCTTGGCCATGGCTGTATGGGGGAGCACCGTCTTAGTGCCGGCCCCGGTGTACCCTGCGTTGATCCCAAGGATGTTGGCGGTGGGCGAGAAGTTGCCCGCCCGGTAGACGTCTTTGCCCTTCATGCCGTTCAGGAACTCGCTCAGGCCCCAGTTCTCGCGGTCGCGCTCAGACTCGTCGGGCAGCTTGTCAAGCAGCTTCTCCTGCGCGGGGGTCGGCACGGTTACGCGGTCGTAGAAGCCGGGGATATGTATGCGGCCGTCGGGGGATCGCAATTCCGCGAGCGCCCACACAAGCCGCCACACCGGGCTTGGCACGTAGGCGGCGAGGCCCGAATGCAGGTCGCGGCCGGCGGCGCGCGCCTCAAGCTCGACCGACAGCATACCCTTAAGCCCCAGGATCACGTTGGGCGTGCCCTCCCAGGTGTGGCTGCCGAACTCCCACACGCACCCCACGGCCTGCAACTCGTCGCGGTGCTCGGCGAGGAAGCGGTCGAGGTGGGGACTCCCGATCTCCTCTTCCCCCTCGATGATCCAGATCACGCGCACCGGAAGATCGCCCGTGATGGCCCGAACCGCGTTCAGCGCCTCCAGGCGCGACACGATATTGCTCTTGGTGTCGGCCACGCCCCGGCCGAACATCTTGCCCTCGCGCACCTGCGGCTCGAACGGGGGCGTGGTCCAGTCGGCAAGCTCGCCCACGGGCTGCACGTCGTAGTGATTGTAGATGAGCAGGGCAGGCGCGTCCTTCGGCCCCGCGATCGCCAGCACGATGGGGAAACCGGTGGTGGGGTAAACGGTCACCTCGAAGCCGCAGTCGCGAAGCTCGGCGGCGGCCAGCGAGGCCATATCTTCGATGCCAACGTTCTCGGTCGAGATGCTGGGCTGCGAGGCCCATCGCCGGAGCCTCTCCAGCGCGTCCTCGAAATGCGCGTCAATGTAGTCGGATACGGCGGACATCAGCGTTCACCTTTCTTCGGCCGCCGGTACTGCGTGGCGGCTCTCGCGGTAGTGTCGCAGCCAGTGTAAACGAAACTGGGGCAAACGTCATGCGTTACGGTTCGTGATACGTGATGCGTGAGCGCATCCATGACGGGTAGTGCGGAGTTAGCCGCGGTGCTCAAGAAAGCTCACGCATCACGCATCACGCATCACGTATCACGTATCACGCTTACGGTCTGTGGATAACTGAAGCCTGATTCACAGCCGTTGCTATAATCGATGCGCGCTGAGACGGCGCAGACCGGCATTGCCTTGCCCTCGCAAGGCGTTTGTTGCCTGTAAAAGGGGTACAGATATGGGGCGTTTGGAAGTAAGTTGCCGGCGTTTCGCGCTGGCCAGCGGGGTCGAGCAACCGCCCGACGACTTCACGGCGTGCATTCGCCCTGCTGATCCGGCCTTACAACGTAAAGGCCTGCTCGCGCTCATCACCGAGCCGTACGGCGACCCGGCCACCCTGAGCGCCGACGCCTGCAGGCTTGCTCAGCAGATGCTGGTCGAGAGGTACTTCGCCGATAACTCGTTGAGCATCACCACGGCCCTGCTGAACGCGCTCGACCACGCCAACAACGAGCTACTGCAGCAAAACTACGCGCCCGACCGCCTCGCGGCCGACGGCACATACGGCCTGTCCGCAGGCCCGCGGCTTGCCGGCGGGCGGTCGAAGCGCGCGCGTGTGGGCGTTACCGCGGTGATCTCGCGGCCCGACGGCACCGGCATCTACCTGTCGCAGCTTGCCCCGACCCAGGCCTACCTGTACCACAACGGCGCCGTTCAGCCACTGCCCGAGCCGCCTCACTGGCGCCAGCATAAGCGCCCGGTAGTCACGCTGCGCCGAGTGGGCGATGACGAGGAGGACGATGAGTGGGAGCCTGAGCACGTGCCCGTGCTGGACGCCCCGCCCCTCGGCAGCGGACCCGGCGTGCTGGCCGACCTGCTTTTCCGCCGCGTGGAGCCGGGCGACACGCTCGTGCTCACCAGCACCGGCCTCAGCCGCCACATCACCCGCGAGTGGGCTGAAGAGACGATCCCCCACTCGGACCCCGACACGATCGTCAGCGCCCTGCACGATCTGGCGCTAGAGCACGGCCTTGCCCAGGCCCACGGTATGGTGGTTCAACTTGGTGTCGCCACCTCTTCGGGCGTGGACGAGCATATCGGCGTCATACCGGGGCCAACATTCCTCCCCGGGCGCAGCGCCTCGGACGACAGTCTCCACGAAGTCCCTCCCGTGCCGCCAGCGGCCGAGGAAACCGAAGCAGCGCCCGACTTCATCGAGAATCTGCGCACGCCCGCCGAGTGGGCAAACGTCATCCGGGACGCCGAACAGGAGGCCGAAATCGAAGAGGCTGCGGCCATCGAACCTGACCTTACACTGGAGCAGCCGGCCGAGTGGGAGGCCAACGACGAGGCCGAATTCACCTGGAGCGCGCACCCCACCGGCCTGTTCGTGCAGAGCGAGCCGCCGGTACCGCCGTACCTGGCTGAGGCATGGGACGCCGAGCCTGCCGTGCAGGAGCCGCCCGAGCTACCGTTCGACGGGTGGGAGGACAACCTCCCCGGCGCCGAGGAAGTGACTGCCTCAGATCACCCCGCGTTTGTGAACGAACCCGAAGGCGAACCGGAAGGGCCCACGCCGTTCAAGGCGGTGCCCCGGCCCGTTCGCGCGGTCGAGCACGTCCTTCCGCCCGCGCCGCGCCTGTTCGAGGACGAGGCTTTCGCCGAGAACCCCTCGCTCGAAGCCTGGCACGAGGCAGCCAATCACGCGCCCGCTTCGCGCTTGCGCCTGCCCCGGTTAAGTCTCAAGCTGCCCGCGTTGCCCCGCATAGAAGCGAGCGCGGCCCTGCGCGGCGCGGCTCACTGGGCCTCCACCACCGGACGTGCGCTCCTGCCCTCGGGCAGGCCATTGCTATCCCTTCCGAAGCTGAGCGGGCGCGCGCTTTCGCTGCCCCAGCTTGCCGGGCACGCGCTTCCGCTGAGGTTGGTGATCGTGGCGGCGCTAGGCCTTGTGGTCGTGCTGCTGGCGATCTCGGTAGCGACCATGGCGGGCGGCGCGAAGCAGCAGGCCAACGAAAACCTGCTCGTGGCCGCCCAGCAGCTGGAGACCGAAGCCAACCAGCCCGGCCTGACCGACTCGGAGCGGCGCGAGAAGCTGGAAGGCGCGCTCGCCAGGACGCAGCAGGCGCTCGCGGCCGATCCCGCTTCGGAGGAAGCGAAGCTGCTCGCGGGCAAGCTGCAGACCGACCTCGACAAGCTGGACGGTATCACTCGCCTGTCTGGAGTGACGGTGCTGTTCAACCTCGACTCGGAGGCCGAGGTCGCGGGCGCGGAGGCCGCGTCAGGCACGGCTGCCGCGCCTATCTCGGGCACGCTGCCGGTGCAGGACGTCGTGGTGCAGAGCAACGACCTGTACGTGCTGGACCGAACGGCCAACCGCGTGTACCGCTGCCAGGTCTCCACCCGCGGCTGCACTGCTGCGCTGTCGGGCGGCGACACCACCGGAGGCGAGACTGTTGGCGCGATCCGGCACATCGCCCTGCGCGTCGGCGCGCCCGTGGTTGTGGACGACCGCATGGTGTCCTATGCGCTCGACCCGGCAAACGGCTCCTGGCAGGCCGAGCCGCTGGGCGACGCGGGCTCGCTGCAGCCCCCGAAGGACATCGCCACCTACGACGGCAACCTCTACCTGCTCGACTCCAGGCCGGGCCAGATTGTGAAATACGCCTCGGGCAGCTACGGCTCGCCGCCCACCGACTGGGTGCAGGCCAATGAGGGCACTTCGCCGCTGAACAACCCGGTGGCCATAGCAATTGACGGGGCCATCTACGTGCTGCTGGCCGACGGCAAAATAGTTGTAATGCAGGGCGGCACGACCACCCAGACCATCACGCCCGGCGTGCCCGCCGCCACCGGCGGAGCAACCGACCTGTTCACCTCGACCGACGTTCGCGACCTGTACGTGCTGCACGCGGGCGACGGCATCGTCACCAGGGTGAGCAAAGAGGGCAAGACTCTCGGCTCGTTCAAGGCCCCAGCCGGCATGGATCTCGACCGGCTGTCAGGCTTCGGCGTGGACGAAGCGCGAGGCAAAGTTTACCTGGTGCAGGGACGCACGGTGTACGAAGGGGCGTTCGGCGCGGCCAGTGCCCCCCAGAGCAGCACCGGCGACACGGGCGTGGTCGTCCCGGCGTTCGAGGAGCACCTGGCCCCGGCAGCGGAGGGCGAGTCGGCAATCCAGCCGTCCGCAAGGCCCACCGTCGAACCCTGACATAGCCGCACGTTCAACCGAGAGGGGCCACCCACGCAGGGTAGGCCCCTTCTCCATTGGCGAGTGCGGGCAGATCTAAGGCGAAAGCTGCCACACGTCGACCTGGTGCTCGGGGTAGGACAGATCGGGCGGGCGGCCGAACAGCCTGTCCAGCTTGGCTTCCATCGCGGTACGCTGCTCAGGTGTGAAGGCCCACCAGCGGGTAATGACGTACTTCACGTTGGCATCGTGCAGGGCGTCCTCCCCTCGCCCGCCCTCTACTTCGGCCGACACCGGGTCGTCGGGGGGTGTGGTGTCGAGCAGGTAACGTACGGCCGGGTTCTCTTCGGGTAGGCGGTACGGGGGCTGGCGAGAAAGGTACCCGCCGACCAGCGGCTTGCCGTGGATCGTCTGGTAGGCCATATAGTCGCTGAATGGGCGCAGCGGAAGCTCCAGCACGGCGAAGTCACCTTGCTCCTGCGCCATGCGCTGATAGATGGGCACGTTCCAGCCGGGTGGCACGGTGGGGAACGGCACGGCCAGGTATTCGAACGCGATCAGCAGCGGCAGCCCGAGCGCGAGGACACCTGTCAGGACGGGAACGCCCCGTCGCGCGCTCGCGTCCCGCTTCGAGGCCCGCGCCATGAGCGCCACGAGCGCAAAGGCCGCAAGCAGTGCCAGCGCCAGCATGACCAGCACAGTCAGTCGCGCGGGCGTGCGCATGATGCTCAACAGCGGAAGCCGGTATAACAGCAGGTACGGCAGCGGCACGTTCACCCCGAATGCCGTGAACTCCGTCCGTCCGAGCACCTGCAGCACCGGGCCCAGCGATAGTAACCACATCAGCGCGCCGGTAAACGCCCAGAAGCGCACGTACCGCTCGCGCCGCAGCCGCCACACGGCATATACTCCCAGCGCCAGGGCGACGAAGCCCAGCGTCAGCACGCGCTCCGACGGGTTCTTGAGGGGCAGATACGGTGGTATGCTCTGCACGGCCCGCTCGACCGCCTCGCCCCACACCGGGTGCAATTCGGAGGGCAGGAACGCGCTCACCAGGTCGGCCGAGTAGAACAGCACCTCCTGAGGCGGCTGCTGCGCATAGCCCTTGCCTGCCTCGTCCAGCATCGGGAAGAGCACCGGCGCGGTCAGCATGACGAACGTGCCCACCAGGAGAGCCAGCCGCAGCCCGGCCTCCGCCCAGCCCAGCCGCTGCTCGCGGGCGGCCCGCCGTTCGGACGGCAGCAGCACGCGCCAGGCGACCAGCACGGCCGTCAGCATCACGAGGAAGATGGCGTACAGCCACTCGGTGTAGGCGTTCAGAGCGAGCAGCGCACCTGCCCCCGCGGCGTACAGTGCGCCTCGCCGCACGTCCCGCCGCCCGCCGCCCGGCGCGTCCGCCGTCTTGAGTACGAGCAGCACGTAGAACGGTATCCACTGCAGCGAAGCCAGGTTCATGTGTCCGAACAGGTGCGCCATGTGGTACGGCGCGAAAGCGAACACGGCCCCGCCCACGAAGGAAGCCCAGTCGTTGCCTGTCAGGTAGCGGCAAAGCAGGTAAGTGCCGTACCCGCCGATCACGAAGCTGAGGAGCAGGATTATGTTATACGTAGCAATAAGGTCAAGGCCAAGCAGTTGCAGGGGTATGCCGATCAGCCCGGCCGTGAGCACGAGCGTGTGGAAGTAGAGGTTGGCCCCCTCGGGATAGAACAGCAGGTCGGTGTGGTAGGGGTTCGTCTGGTACGTGAGTAGCGCCTCTTTAACCCACCACAGGTTCCACACGTGCTGCCACGCATCGCCCCCGCCCGGCACCTCGCTCGACAGGCGCAGGCCGATGGGCAGCGTGAGCACGAACGTGAGCACGGCAAAGCCGAGCACGACGACGAGGTGCCGGGCGGCGGGCCGTGAGAGCAGCCCGGCACCGCCGCGAGACGGCCGGGGCGCTTCATTCGCTTTCGCGCTCGGTGCGTCGAGCGCGCCGTGCTGTCCCGCGTGACCGGCGGATGGGAGTTCAGTCTTCAATACAGGGTCCGCGCAGCGTCTGTATAATATCGAGCCGCGGCGGGCGCGCGCTCGCGGCGGGCTTTATTATATCACCGCGAAGATGGGCGGGAGGTGTGGAATACCCGCCGTCGGGCGAGGAAGCCAGCGGCTACGGAGTCGTGTCCCCGCCGGTGCCTGCGCTTGTCCTGGGCGGCGGACCGCCCGGGCGGGCCGGGCGGCGGCGGGCACGATCCCAGGCCCAGTTGGCGGCACGGCTACCCCCGACGATGACCAACCGCCAGGCGCGGGCAGTGAGCGTCGGCGAGTCCTGCACCATGAGGTCGGCGTCCTCTTCCATGTCGGCGAGGGTATTCCGCGGTGCGGCCGGTTCGACGCGACCTTCCTCCACTACGACTACTTTCTCCAGAGGCGTGTCGGGCGACAGCGTGGTTGTCTGGTGGGCCTGGGCCATTTGCACCGCCAGCGGCCCCGTGACGAACGCGCTGGTGGGCAGCGAACGCGACGGCTCTTCCTGATAGATAGCCATCTGGTGGCGCATCCGCCGCAGCAGCGGCCGCCCGATCAGGTTTATCGCGCCCGCCACCGGGATACCGAACAGCGCGCCCCAGAACCCGGCCAACTGGCCGCCCACGAGCATGGCCCCCACCACGTAGACAGGGTGAATACCAATCGCCCCCGACATAATTCTTGGGGTGACAACATTCAGGATGAAGGACTGCGCCACAAACAACACGATCAAGAGCGCCAGCCACAGGTCAGGCTTCGTCACCAGGCATACCAGCAGCGGCGGAATATACGCGATGAAATTACCCACCAGCGGGATGATCATCGCCAGGCCCGCCACTATCGAGGCGATCACCACATAGTCGAGTTGGAACGGGGGCACCATCATAACGACGGCAGTGAACACGCCGTACACCAGCGCGAACAACACCTGCCCGCGAATGAAACCGCCAAAACTCTTCTCAATGCTCAGCCCGGCCAGCCTGATCTCGTCTTCCCAACGGGGTGGCAGCATCCGCAGCACGCCAGACGCGAGGCGGTCGCCGTCTTTCATGATGTAGAAGGAGATGAGGACCACGAAGATCGTCTGGAGCGCAAGTGTGGCGACGCTCTGAAGGATGGCGAACGTGTTCTGCAGCGCGGCCAGCAAGAAGTTCTGCGCCTGCGTCAATATCTCGGTGGAGATGCGCTCGAGGTCGCCCGGCTGCAGACCCCAGCCCTGCAGCAACTTCTGTCCATCGGTGATCATGCGCTCAAGCTCGGTGGCGTATATGGGCGTCTGTCCGATAAGCTGCTCGACCTGCACGGTGATAACAGGCACGAGCAGGAAGCCCGCGATGGTGAGCACCACCAGCAGTCCCAGGTACACGATAGCCACCGACAGCGTCTTGCCTACTCCCCTGCTCATCAGCCACTTGGCAACCGGCCGCAGGATGAACGCCAGCAGCCACGACATGAAGAACAGCAGGATCACGCTGGAGAATTGCTTGATGAAGTCCCAGACCTGGCTGACTATGAACCCGGTCGCGATGATAACCAGTAGCACGATCAGGGTCTGGAACCAGCGGTTATTCTGCATGTGGGTCTCTCAATTAGAGGGCTGCGTTCTAGTTCGGGCAGGAAGGGATCAGGGAGCCTGGAGGCGGTTACCGCACTGCGTGCAGAACGCGGCGCTGCGAAACTCCCTGCTTCCACAGCGCGGGCACGTCACGGTGCCTTCGTCCTTGGCGTCTGCGATTGGTTGCTCGAGCGTGGACGCTTCCGACCGCTTGATGAGCGAGTCGCGCTCCTCGGCGCGGCGGTCGAGCGCAGGATCGGTTCGGCCGGTGGAGAGCGGCGCGGCCAGCCAGGAAGGCTCGTCGGCTGTTGTGGTCGCCGTGCTGCCGGCGGTTGTGGCGTGCGGGGTGGTTACTCGCTCGGCTTCGGGCCGTCGGGGCAAAGCGCCGTCGGACGGCTCGGGCGTGGACGGGCGGTCGGTCAGGCCCAGGTTGAGCGTGTCCTGCCCTCCCGAGTAGAGCGGCCTGCCTTCGCTGCCCGGCATGGGCATGGTCGGGGGCGCGTCGGGCCGCGTCGTGGGGGGCGGGGTCTCGAGCCGCCCGTAAGGGGCCGGGCGCGTCTCGGGCAGGACCGAGGTGCTGCCGGCGGCCGTGCCGCCGTATGGCGCGGTGCTGCTCACCGTCTGCGTGGTGGTTGCGCTTGTTCCTGAAGCGGGGACGACGCCGAGCGCCGGCGGAGGTGCCGGTGTCACGGCGCCAGGAGGCGTCCACTCGTCGAGGGTCGTCGGGCGCACGCGGCGGGCCGGGCCGACGATGGCGATGATAGCGGCAACAGCCGCCACGACCAGCGGGAACCAGCCCGACCACAGTATAAGGCCGAACGATACCGGCGTGCGGTAAAGCAGGTCCATCGATTCAACCGCGCCGGGGGCTCCGCTGTCGCGCAGGGCGATGTAGTGGTTGCGCATGATCCACCCGACGATGGCTGCGCCGTTCGCAAGCCCCAGCAAGAAGCCGCCGAGCCGCGAGAGCGGGGTCGGCGCGCCGCGAGGGGTGAGCGCGCTGGCTAGGCCGTAGCCCGCTGCCAACACGACGAGGCCCATCACCACGTATCCTAGCGCGACCTGCCAGTCGGCCACCGACAGGTTGGGTATGACGTCGCTGAGGTCCGTTGCCCACGACTGGCCCCACACCATCAGGATCAGCCCGCCGAGCACGATCGACAGCGCGACGATCGACTCGCGCCGCACGCCTCGAATTGCGCCGAGCGCCGCCAGCAGCAGCGCGAACACGATGGGCAACCAGATGATGAAGATGTCGTTGAAGATGTTTCCGGTGGTCATGCGATACGCCCTCCAGCGAAATGGGGGCCGCCGGCGGCCGGTTGATGAGCCGAATGCTGCCTCATTATATCACATGGGCAGGCGCGGCAAGGCGAGTGCCGCGCACTCCCCGGCAGGGCCATCGAGTATAATTGCGCCATGCCACTACGTTCTGCAGTCGCCGCCTTGCTGACCCTCGCGGCGCTGCTCGCCGCTATTACAGCGCCGGGCGAAGACGCACGCGCCGCGCCCCCTGTGCTCGACCGAATCGCGCCCACCGCGGGCATCGAGGCGAGCACCGCGCAGGCGCTCGTTTCGACCTCCGTGCCCGGCCGCGACCTTATCGACCTCACGCGCAGGCTGCGGCTGCACGACAACACCCCCATCCCTTACGTGGTGAACCGCATCACTCCCGATTACGCCGTTGGCATGCGCCACCGGTTCTATCTGGCCGACGTGACCCGCAAGGTGTACTTCACGGCGACCGCCACGCTGCGCGTCGTGACCGAGCACGCGTACTGGTACGTGAGGGACGGCATGCAGGTCAACCTCGCGGCGCTGCGGGCCAACGCCGAGCACTTTGAGCGCGAGATTTACCCGACCAACCGCCGTGTGTTCGGCTCCGAGATACAGCCGGGTGTGGACAACGATCCGCGCATCACCGTGCTGATCGCCCCGCTCCCCGGCGTTGGGGGCTACTTCTCGACGGCTGATGCTTACCCCAGGATCATCAACCCGTTCAGCAACGAGCGCGACATGATCTACCTCGCGTCCGCGCCCCCCGCCGACCCCGACGACCCCGCCAACTACTTCGCGGCCACTCTGGCACACGAGTTCCAGCACATGATCCACTGGAACGTGAACCGCGACCGCGACGTGTGGCTGGACGAGGGCTTCGCCGAGGCCGCGATGTACCTGAACGGCTATTCGGTGGGCGGCGCCGATGCCGCCTTCACGCTGAACCCGGACACCCAGCTGACCGCGTGGGACGAACCGGGCCGCGCGGCCCCACACTACGGCGCGTCCTACCTGTTCACGCGATTCCTCATGGACAAGCTCGGCGGCGAGTCGTTCCTGACGCGGGCCATGCAGACCGGGGGCCAGGACACCTCCGGGCTGGACGAGGCGATCCGCGACTCAGGGTTCGAAGGGGGCTTCGACGGCGCGTTCAAGGACTGGACGGTTGCGAACGCGCTGAACGACCGCACTCTCGAGGGCGGCAGGTACAGCTATTCGCAGGGTGGGCGTGCCAAGCCGAGCCGCACGCTGCGCGGCTACCCGGCCACCCGCACCGACGCCGTGCGCCAGTACGGCACAGACTACATCGCGCTGCAGGGCAACCTGGGGCAGTCCACCATCACGTTTGCGGGGGATGCTACGGCCCGCGTTATCGCAGCCGAGCCGCACAGCGGGCAGTACTTCTGGTACTCCAACCGCCGCGACTCGGGCGACGCGACAATGACGCGCTCGTTCGACCTGAGGGCCGTGTCGAAGGCCACGCTAACCTTCTGGATGTGGCACGACATCGAGTCGATGTTCGACTACGCCTACATCGTAGCGTCGACCGACGCCGGGATAACCTGGACGCCGCTTAAGGGGCGCTACACCACAGCGGACAATCCCAACGGCACCTCGTTCGGCCACGGCTGGACGGGCACGAGCGGGGGCAGGAGTGCGCCCCGGTGGGTGGAAGAGTCGGTCGACCTCGCGCCGTACGCGGGCAAGCGAGTGATGGTGCGCTTCGAGTACGTGACCGACGAGGGCTACAACCGCCCCGGCCTCGCGATCGATGATCTGCGCGTGCCCGAGATCGGCTACGCGGACAACGCGGAGAGCGACAACGGCTGGGAGGCGGGGGGCTTCGTGCGCGTCGGCAACAGGATGCCGCAGCAGTGGCACGTGGTGGTAATCGAGAAGGGCCGCCCGAACGGCGTGACCGAGATGGTGGTCGGCGTGGACGGGCGCGGGTCGCTCGACATCCCGGGCTTCGGCCCCGGCAAGGCGGTGCGCGAGGCGGTCGTGCTCGTGGCTCCCCTCGCGCCCAAGACGACCGAGCCTGCCCGCTACACCCTGACCATCAGGCCTCGCTAGCCGGACCTGCCTGCCCTGCCTCTACTCGGATCAGGTCGGTCTCGGTCACGGCGTATCCCGGCCACTCCTTGCCCAACAAGTAGCACATGACGTAGTGGGCGTCCTTCTGGAGGCGGGCGTTTACGTCCTGCCTGTAGAGGGCAGCCGCCGCGGGCATCCGGGCACCGTCACCCAACATGGCGAGCGACAGGGTCGCGTAGGCATAACGTGTCAGCGCGTCCTGCGCGCGCCACCATGCGTTCCAATCGCGCTCGCGCAACTGCTCGGCATAGCCGGGCTGAAGCAGCTGTTCGGGTTCCTCCGCGGTAGCGGCATCGGCGAGCGACTGCAGGTGCGCATTAAGCCGCCCGTCGTCCCGGGCCAGCTTGATCGACGTGTACGAGAAGTCGGACGGCGCGTCGAGGATAGTGAGGAAGTTGCCCAGCCATGCCTCGGGGCTTTTCTCGTTCAAGAGCGCCAGTGCACTCACCTGCTCGTCGTCCCCGCTCTCGATGAGCCCGCGGCCGCTACTTTCCGAGGAGGAGCTCGACGATTCGTCTGAGTCGGTCCGCCGGAACTTCGACATCAGTCCGGATAGTGCCTGTTTCGGGGTCCAGTTCGACATCCAGTATCTCCTCGAATAGCTCCTGCTTCTGGTAAAGCACCTCCAGCACGCGCTGCTCGATCGTGTTGAGGGCTATCAGGTTTATAACATTAACGGGGTTGGACTGGCCGATACGGTGCGCCCGGCCGATGCGCTGTTCGATGCGCGCAGGGTTCCACGGCAGGTCGAGGTTGAGCACATACGACGCCGCCTGCAGGTTGAGGCCAAGCCCACCCGCGTCGGTCGACACGAACGCCATCGTGTCGGGGTCGTTTGTGAACTGCTCGATAGAGCGCTGCCTGGCCCGGAGGCCCATGCCCCCGTGCAGGCGCACCGCCTTCACCCCCGCGCCGTCCAGCACGTCCATCGCGTGACGCGTCATGCGCTCCCACTCGGAGAAGATCAGCATCTTGTGCCCTTCGGCCGCGATCTCCGTAGCGAGGGGCGCTAGCTCGCGCAGTTTGCTGGACGACTGTACGCGGGGGTCGGCAAGCTGTGCGGCGGTCGCAGCCTCGCGCATCTTGTGGTTGAGGGCGAGTGCCTGCGAGCTTGTGCGCGCGTCCCACTCGGGCATCCGCAGCAGCTCGTTCAGCGCCTTCTCGATGGGGCGGTAGATGCGCTCCTGCTCGGTGTCC
>DASTEB010000155.1:0-2382 GCA_035710025.1 Chloroflexia bacterium | reverse complement strand
TTCCTTGCCGTCGCGCAGGCGGTCGTAGGCCGCGACTACGGTGGGCAGGCGGGCGGCCAGGGTAATCGCCTTGTCCATCACGGCCTCGCGGCTCGTGTTGTTCACGTCGTGGTCGAGCAGGGCCAGGGTCGAGACGATCGTGCGCTGCACGTCGATCGGTTCTCCGGAGTGGGGCAGGGCGCGCAGGACCACCATAGCCTCTTCGGGCAGCTCGCGGCGCTCGCTCATGGCGGCGTCGAGGTCGTCGAGTTGGGCGGCGGTAGGCAGCTCGCCGTTGAGCAACAGGTAGAAGACCTCCTCGAAGGACGAGTTGGCGGCGAGGTCGTGGATCAGATACCCGCGGTAGCTGAGGCGGCCCTCGGTACCCTCGACGTTGCTGATGGTGGTACTGCCTGCGACTACGCCTTCGAGGCCCTTGGAACGCTGAGCATCAGACATCGTTTTCCTCTCTCCCTTGAAAGTGGCACAGCCGAACGCGCCATCGCGTTGTTCAGCCCGCATGCGTGCGTGCCGGATAATCCTATAGTATACGCATAACGGCTTTTTTTGCCAGACGAGCGCCGCGGGCACGCCAAAGAGGCACCCGGATAGGTGCCCCTGGTGCGAAACACTCTCTTGTGCCGGCATGCCGGCCTGCTAGGGTTGGATCAGGCGACGGAAGCTCGCGTACTCGGCCTGCATCATCTCCAGGAACGAGCGGTAGCGCTGCGCGCCCGGCAGCCAGTTCCCGAAGAACCAGGCCTCCCACTCGCCCTCGGGCGTGACGATGTGCGGGTTAAGCAGGTAGATCGCGTCGTCGCCCGTGTCGCTGATCTCCAGCATGGTCGGCAGGTACTCCGTGCGTATCCAGATAGGATCTTGTCCCTCGCCGTACACGAAGTACTGGCTGTCGGGTGTTGAAGCCGCACCGTAAAGGGTGAAGTCGTCGATCCAATCCTGGTTACGCACGCTGAAGCGGTCTATTTCCTCGGTGGACCACATCTGGAATATGAACGTTCCGGTCATACGCCAGCCGTTGGTCGTGGCGAGGAACTGGCGGTACGATGGGGGTAGCTGTACCCCCAGGCGCGACTCTGCCTGGCGGAGTTGGTCCTCTGTCGCGCCCGGGTATCCCAGCCAGCCTGAAGAGATCACTTCGGGCGGGAGCATCTGGTTATACGCGCCCGTGGCGATAATCTCCCGGCTCCACCGCCGGAGAAAGCCTTCCCAGTCAAAGTCGGGCATTCACACCTTCCTCTCATTTGTTCCGTTCGCGAGAGCACAGGCGCTCATCACCCACCAGGGTACACGAGCGCCTGTGCCGGCAGGACGATCCGTTACGGAAGGATCACTACAGCATACCAGTCGCGGTCGCCAATCCGCTCACGCCCGTAGCAGGCATTGAGAAGCCCACCATGAACATCGCTATCGTGCCTGTCGACAAGGCGGATTGAGGCTCCCGCACCACCCTGATAAGTGCTGGCGAACGGGTATTCATCGCATGCCTGACCTGCTGGTCGAGGTCTGGGCATCCTGCCGCAGGAGAGCCTACGGTTTTCGTTGATGCGGTTGCGGTCGGTGGTACGTTGGACCAGCATTGGAGCCCCGGCATCCTGCGCGTCTTGGATGTGATCACCCACTGTCGGCATAGCGTCTCTCGGGAAGAAGCAGATACCTATGCGGCATTTGCGCTCTACCGTGGCGTAGATGAAGATCAGGCAGGGCTTGCACTTCGCAAGCGCGGCGAGGACGCTGGCAGTTCTGAAGAAGATGCACCTGATCGCCTTGCCGAGTTCGAGAAGCGCGGGTATGGATGCGATAGCGATGAGTGTGACAAGCATCACATACTCGCCCAAAGCCCCTCCGGCTCCACGGGCCTGGGGCCGTGTCTGCGTACCGGTACCGGGCCAGGTGGTCGTGCCGGGCCAGGTGGCGGTGCCTCCGGTAGAGAACAGCCCGCTCGGGTCGCTGTAGTTGATCGGGTTGTTGCGGGCGTAGCCATAGCGGTTAAGCTCGACCGGGTTGCCCAGGTTGACGGGGGCAGTGTCGCGGGTGAGGAAGCGCCCGTCGGCTGGGCTGTAGTAGCGCGCCCTCATACTGTACAGGCCGGTCAGCGAGTCGAACTGCTGGGCGGTGTACCTGTAGGCATTGGGTGTAGCGCCAACCTGCTGGAGCAGGGTGCCGAACGCGCCGTAGGTGTAACTGTCGGTGACGGCGCCCGCGCCGTTGGTCAGGGTGCGAACGCTGCCCTGCCCGTCGTACAGGAAGTAGCTGGCGCCTGCCGTGCCGCGCTGAGAGATCAGCTCGGCGCCGATGCAGGTCCCGCCGCCCGCGCTGCACGAGGAGCACGGTACGGAGTTGCACGCCGGGCCGAGCACGTAGCTTGTGAGCGTCGCGCCCGTG
>DASTEB010000154.1:0-3676 GCA_035710025.1 Chloroflexia bacterium | reverse complement strand
GGCCACTCGTTCCGCGTCGTGCGGTCGAGGATGGCCGCCATCTCCTCGCGGCCCGAGTAGTTGACGACCAGCTTGAACAGGAAGCGGTCGAGCTGGGCTTCGGGCAGGGGGTAGGTGCCCTCGTACTCGATGGGGTTCTGGGTGGCGATCACCATGAACAGGTTGGGCAGCGGGTGGCTCACGCCGTCGATGGTCACCTGCCGCTCCTCCATCGCCTCGAGCAAGGCCGACTGGGTCTTGGCGGGCGCGCGGTTGATCTCGTCGCCCAGCAGCACGTTGGTGAACACCGGGCCGCGGCGCAGGGAGAACGTGCTGGCCTGGAGGTCGAACACGTTGGTGCCGATCACGTCGGAGGGCATGAGGTCAGGGGTGAACTGTATGCGCTTGAAGTCGGCGCGCAGGGTGGTGGCGAGGGTGCGGGCCATGAGGGTCTTGGCGACGCCGGGCACGCCCTCGATGAGCACGTGGCCGTCGGTGAGCAGCGCGACGAGCAGCAGGTCGAAGGGCCAGCGCTGCCCGACGATCACCTTGCGCCGCTCGGCGTCAAGCGCTTTGTAGAGGTCTACTAGTGGCATTTAGGCTCCGTTCCTGGGCTCTTCCTGCTCCAGCAAGAGCAAGAAGGCGGTAGGGGTTAGGATTTGTATCCCGGCAAAGCTGCCGAGGTCTTGCAAGTCATGGTCGCCGGTCACGATGTAGTCCGCTTCGCCCGCCTGGGCGCATTCTAAAATGCGGTTGTCAGAGGCGTCCCGTGGGACTACATCCAGAGTTACCTCCGGGGTGACAACCGTTGCCAAGCCGCGTACCGCCACCACCACTTCTTCAATGCCGGCCTCATTACGCTTGTGACGCTTGGTTAAGTGGGGCTTGCCGAGTACGCGCCAACATTCTGCAAGGATCGCCTCTGACGTCAGCAATGTGAAGCGACCACCCTCCAGGTGCTTCATTATTCGGGCAGCTTTGCCGTTGGGTACAATTGTGCTGCTGACAATTACGTTGGTATCGAGCACTGCTCTCATGCGCTCTTAGCGACACCTTTAGCAGCACGCTTCTCGGCAGCACGCTTCTCGGCGCGAACAGCCTTTATTGCCTCTTCGATCAGTGCATCGGCTTCTTCTTCAGGCACATTCGCTTCCTCCGCCATCTTGCGTATGGTGTCGAAGTACTGCTGCCGCGCCGCCTGCCACTGCTTGTACACCTCGACGGGCACGACCACCGCCACCGGCTCGCCGTGCTTCTCGACCACGATGCGGTCGCCCTTGCCTGCTACCTCGTTGAGCACCTTGCCGAAGTTGCGTCGTGCCTCGTATGCGCTTACAGTCTTCTCCATGTTTCACCGCCTTTTGCGTTGTTTGTGCTAATTGCGTAATTTACGCTAACCTCATTATAGCACACCTGACGTAAGCATCATTCACCCTGCGCCTCCAACCCCAACGCCTGACGCCGCACCTTCTCAGCATCCCGGATCGCGGCGAGGGTCTGCTGCTCGGTGGATTCGGAGCCTGTGCCCGCGCCCTCTAGCTGGCGCAGGCGCTCGATGGCCCGCAGCATTTCGGCCTGCGGGAAGGTATGGCGGCCGCGCTCGGCCAGGGCCTGCACGAAGCGCTCGTCGGTCAGGAAGGGGTCTAGCTCGGCGTGGGCGGCAAGGGTGCGCTTGAAGTACTGCAGGTAGCGCTCGGCCGCCCAGCCCGGCTTGCGCGCCCGCCTGAACAGCGAAGCCACCGACCGCACGTAGTCCGAAGTGGGCCTCCGCCGGTCGGGCGTCCATACCGGCAGGGGCGGGCCGAGCCGCCTCGCGCTCCACAGGTAGTATGCGCCCGCCAGCACCGCGGCGTAGATCAGCGCCCAGCCCCAGGGCGTGCTCGTCAGCAAGGCCACGAGGTCGCCCCCCTCGCTCACGCCGTGGTGCGCCTCGTCGAAGTACACGCGCCGGTTGCCCGCCATCTGCACGAGGTTGTACACGAACGCGCCGTTGCTCTCCTCGCGGATGCCGGAGTTGTTCACCGGGTGGTCGCTCGACATGACGTAAAGCGCCCCGTCGCCTACCTGTATGATCGCCGCGAGGGGCACGCGCTCGCTGCCGTCGTCCGACGACACGAGCACCGTCGTGCCGGTGAGCGGCAGGGAAAGCTGCATCACCCCGGCGAACTTCACCCGGTCGACCGGAGGGTCAACGAACAGCGGCTGGGCCAGCGGCACGGTGGACGTGTAGTCGAAGGCGTACTCCAGCCCCACCGCGAACTCACGCAGCAGCGGGTGCATGCCCGTCGGCACGACGCTCTGGTCGCCGCCGTTCTGCCCGGTCGCCACGATCAGCGTATTGCCCCCCTCCACCCAGCCGCGCACAAGCTCGGCCTGCCCCTCGGGCCAGTCGGTGTTGGGGTTGAGGCTGAGCATCGTGCCCTCGCCGGGCGGGAAGTCGTCGCCCGCGCTCACTCGCTCCACGTCGAAGCCGGCCCGCTCCAGCCAGCGATACAGGGCGAGCGCGCCCCGCCTGCTCGAGCTGGTGGACGACCCCACGCTCTCGGGCGATTCGACCACCTCCTGCAGCCCGGTGATCCACACCATCCCGGCGATCAGCAGCAGCGCGGCGAGCACCAGCACGCTGATCTCGCCCGTGCGAGACCGCCCCCGCGGTCCGGGTACGCTGCCTATCATCTCGCCGCCCTCGCTCTCATGCCGCTATGCCGCCTTGCCCCGCGCCTGGGCGTGTGCAGCTACCTCGCGCTCCACCGCCTCGGCCCGGCGCGAATAAGACTCCCACTCGTGGCCCGAGGTGGGCGAGTTGCCGTACCACACCGCATCGAAGCGGTCGAGCAGGGGCTGCAATTCGTCGTGGATGGGCCGCGGGGCGCGCACCAGGTACTCGCGGTTGGTGGCCGCGCGGTCGAACGCCAGCATGCCCGCCTCGTCCAGCGCGAGCAGCAGAGCAAGGCAGCGGAAGCGCAGCGCGCCCCGGTAGTCGCCCTCGTCCGCGGCCTCCTGCGCCTTGCCTCGCGCCTCGGCCGCGGTCATGCCCAGCACAGCCGATAGCTCGGATACCGGGCGTGGGGAAGGAGGAGCCGCCCCGCGGAACAGGCCGGCCGCGAACAGGGCAACCGCCGCCGCCGCCACGACCAGGCCGATCACGCCGAGCACCTGTATGGTTATGTCAAACTCGCGCAGGGCGAGGAAGAAGAGCGGCCCGCCGAGCAGCCCGGCCAGCACAGACAGTCCCAGCCGCACCCAGCGGTTGGGCACCCAACGGCCCAGCAAGATGTAGGTCAGCACGCCGATGGTTATGCCGGCCATGGCCGACAGCACCCAGCGCCACAGCGTATCGCTCGGGTCGGCCTCGCCCGAAAGCTGGGCCAGCCAGCGCGCCAGCCGCTGCAGAGGCGATAGCTCGCGCGTGTAGTCGAAATCGGGATCGGCCAACACCTCTTCAAGCTCATCCATCGCCGCCGAGCCGCCGAGTGTGCCCTCTACCAGGGGCGCGGGGCCTGCCGCCAGCGCGCCGGTCAGGGCGAGCAGGGCGCTTTCGGCGGCGTCGAGGTTCGGCTCCTCGCGCTGCAACTCGGCGAGGATAGCGGTGTTGTCCACCTGGGCAGCGGGCGCACTCTGGCCGGGCGGCGCGACCCCCGCGCCCTCCACGCGCTCGAGGTTCTGCACGGCGCGCTCTACTGCTTGCTTGCGCTCG
>DASTEB010000153.1:0-2740 GCA_035710025.1 Chloroflexia bacterium | reverse complement strand
CGCCGCGCCGGAGCGGTCGATGTCGCCGGTGAACGGGGTGTAGATGGCGGTGGTGAAGGTGCGGTCGCGCAGGAGCGACACGGTGCCGAAGTCGGACACCACGTACAGGCTCACGAGCAGCACGCCCGCCAGTATCGCGGGCATGGCCAGCGGCAGGGCCACCGACGCGAACGTGCTCCACGGCCCGCGCCCCGACATACGCGCGGCCTCTTCGAGCGTCTGGTTGGTCGAGCGAAGGGCCGCGGATACCGGCAGGTACACGTAGGGGAAGGTGAACAGGCCGATCACGATAGTCACGCCCGCAAGCGAGAAGATAGGCGGGAGGGGCACCTGCCCAAGCTCGAATCCTCCCCACTGGATGAGCGCCTGCTCGAACAGGCCGCCGCGCCGGAACAGGATCAGGTAGCACAGCGCGCCCACGTAGGCAGGAACGGCCAGCGGCATCGCCAGCCCCCAACGCCAGAAGCGGCGGCCCGGGAGGTCTGTGCGCTCGACAAGCCAGGCCAGCGCCACCCCGAGCACGGCAGTGAACGCCGCAACGCTGATCACCAGCGCGACGGTATTTGCCAGCAGGCCCGGCACGCGCGCCCCGAGCAGCCGCGACCATCCGCCCGCGTCGGCACCCGCCGCCCGCAAGATGATGTACACCAGCGGCGTGATCGCCAGCAGTCCGACCGCTAGCGCGCCGAGCAGCAGCCCGGTCGGCACTGCCTCCGGCCCGCGAAGTCGAGCGAGTATGCCTGTGCGAGAGACGCGCGAGGCGTGGGGGGCATCTGTCGCGCTCCCCACGCCCGCCACGGTGCTATTCACCTCTAAGCGTTCCTCACTCACCATATCGCAAATCGTACCGCGACGTTACGGCATACCCGCCGCCTGCATCAAGTCTTTGGTCGCGGGGAGCAGGTCATAGATCTCCTTGAATGTGACGTCCGCGAGGCGCACGCCGTCCAGCGGCTGCACACCCTCGGCCAGCGCCACTCCCGGCACGATTGGGTACTCGTAGTTGGTGTCGGCGAACACCTTCTGCCCGCCCGGGGTCAGCAGGAAGTCAACGAACTTCTCCGCTGCCTCCGGGTGCTTCGCGCCCTTCAGGATGCCCGCGTTGGTGCTGTTCACCACCACGCCCATCTGCCCCTCGCCCTGGTCAGGATAGACCACGCCGACCGGCGCGCCCTCGGCCTTCGAAAGCTGGTAATAGTAGTGGTTCACGAAGCCCAGCTTAAGCTCGCCCGCGCCGACCGCCTTGCGCACGTCGGTGTGGCCGCCGAAGAACTGGGCGTCGTTGTCCACCAGCCCCTTTACGAACTCGGTGGTCTTCTCTTCGCCCTGCAGATGGACCATCGCGGCGATGTGCCCCTGGATCGAGCCGTTGGTGCTGTCGGCCGCGCCGACCTGGCCCTTCCACTTCGGGTCGGTCAATTCAAACACCGACTTCGGAGCCTCCTCGGCAGTGACCAGACTGGTGTTGTACATGATCACCCGGGCGCGCAGCGTGAGGCCAACCCACGAACCGTCGTCCGCACGGAACTCGGGGGGCACCTGTGCGACCGCGCTCGAGTCGTTCGGCGCGAACAGCCCTTGCGCGCCCAGGCCGGCGATAGAGAGGTTGTCGGTGTTGATGTACACGTCGGCCTGCGGGTTGGCGCGCTCCTCCAGCATCTTGGCCGAGAGCTCGCCGTCGCGGCCCGTGAGCAGCACGACCTCTACGCCGGGGTTGGCCTGCTCAAACGCCTCGATGGCCGGCTTGATCAGCGCCTCGGAGCGCGAGGTGTAGAGTACGAGGTCGCCCGTCAGTTCCCCGCCGGGCGCGGGCGTGCCTGCTTCGGGGTCAGCCTCGGCTACCGGGGTCCCACCGTCCGGCTGCGCCGTGGCGGCAGCTGCTCCGAAGGTAGGCGTGGCGGCGGGCTGCGCGGGGGCACCGCAAGCCGCAAGGCCCAGGGCCAGTACTGGAACGAGTAGAGCGGCTAGCGCTCGCTTGTGCAGTGTAACGATCATATGGTCAGTCAATGCTCCTTGTGACAGCGTTTTCGCGGGAGAATGGCGCGCATGATTCTTGCCCCAGCCACCGCGAATGTGCTATCATCAAGGCGGCTGGAGAGCGTTTGGCGCATACCAATGGGTTCACCGGCCATCGGCGAGTTGGGCGGCCACCCGACTCGCCTTTTTCGGCCAATTCGTTGTTCGGTGTCGCCGGGCCTTGCCCGGGGACGGTCGCGGCACCCGAAACGAAATTAATGTAACTTAATTAGCTGGACTTGTCAAACTTTTGCTAGTTAAAGCTGTCGAAACTGTCAAAAGCCCCCGAGGTGCCTCAAGCAGGCACGAAAATGCCCCTCCCGGCGCCGTCTCGCCACGCCCGTCGCGGCGCCAACGCGTCCGGTGGCTACTGCGCGTGCTGCTGGTCGCGGCCGTCGTGTTGTATGTGGGCGTATCGCTCCTGGTAGCCGACCGGATCAGCCGCCCTGTCCGGAAGCCAATTCACACCACCCCGGCGGCCTACGGGCTGCAATATGAAGATGTGGCGTTCACGAGCGCGAGCGATAACGTGCCGCTCGGCGGGTGGTACGTCGACACCCCCGGCGATCGGACCATCATGATCCTGCACGGTGCGGGAAGCGTCCGCGACAACTTCATCAACATGGAGGTAGGCCGCGCCCTCGCACTGCAGGGTTTCGACATCTTCTTGTTCGACTTCCGAGGCCACGGCGGGTCGGGCGGAGACCGGACCTCGCTCGGCGAG
>DASTEB010000152.1:0-4009 GCA_035710025.1 Chloroflexia bacterium | reverse complement strand
GCAAACGAGCGGCTGGTCATGCAGGCCATCTACCGGCTGATCCAGGGGCGCACCGCCTTCCTCATCACCCACAGGCTTAGCTACGCCCAGCACGCCGGCGTCATCCTCGTCATGGAGCACGGGCGCATAGTCGAGTGGGGCCGCCACGCCGACTTGCTGCGGGCGGGCGGGGTCTACTCTCACCTGCACGACGCGCCCACCGAACACGCGCCTGTGCGCAGCATACCGGCCGAGGCTCCGCAGCGCGAGCACGTGCGCTACCGGGTAGAGATACCGCGCTCGATTGAGACGCGCGGGGAATTGGTGGCGGCAGGCCCAATCGAGGGTAGGCCCCTGACCCGGCGCGAGGAACCGGTTGTCGCCGCGGCTTACCAGGCGTACCCGACAGGTGCGGCTCACAGGCGGCGTGGCGCGAGGCGGCTGGCGCTGCTCGGCGGAATCCTGCTGGCGATGCTCGTGACTATCGCGCTGCTGGTCGCGCAGAAGGCTACCGCCGAGTTCGCCGGCCAGGGCGCGCTTGTGGGCGGAATCGGCGCGCCAGCATCCGGCTACCCGGGGGCCGCGCCGCTGGACGGCAGGATCGTCATCACCTTCTCTGGGCAGACGGGCGGGCCGGTGGTGCTCGACTGGCTGCCCGACGGCAAGCCGCCCGCCGCGGGCACGGAGCCTTAGGGGGACGCACTTGCTATCGCCACACGACGCCGACCTCGCCCGCCGCGACCCCACCTTGCCGGGGCTGGCTACGCTGCTCGATCCCGACGCATTCGCCGGGGCGCTGCGCGCTGCCCTGCCCGACGCCGGAGTCCTTTCGGCCGCGCCCACCTACGTGCGGTACAAGCCGGGGACCAACTGCCTCGTGGCGTACACCGCGAACCTTGCAGGCGGCACGGTCGACCTGTACGCCGTGGCCTACCGCAGGGACGACCCCGACCGGCTGGCGAAGCCGGTGGAGAGGCCGAGCGCGCCCGCGCTGCAGGGAGGCGGCGCGCTGCCTGGGCAGCTGGTGCTGCGCGATGAAGCAACCGTGGTGTCGTTCTTCCCGAACGACGGCGGCCTCAGGACGCTCTCGCGCCTGGCCGAGCCGGAGGCGTGGAGGGCGCTGCTCCGCCGGATGTCGCCAGACCGCCCCGACCTGTGGGACGCCGAGGTGAGCACGCTCGCGTACAAGCCCGAGCGGCGCTACGTGGCCCGGGTAGACACGGAAGCGGGGCCGCAGGTTGTGATGAAGTTCTACACGGAGAACGGCTACCCGCGAGCACGAGTGAATGCGAAAGCCTTCAAGTCGCAGGGGGTGTTGCAGGTGCCGAGGCGCACCGGCCACTCCGACCGGCACCGGCTGCTCGCCTTCGAGTGGATGGGCGGCAGGCTGTTGAGCGACGCTCTGATGGAGCCGGGCTTCGATCTCGCGGAGATGGAGCGAGTGGGCGCGGCGCTGGCCGAGGTACACGCGCAGGATCCGGACGGGATCGATCCGCTGAGCCGCGAAGCCGAGGCGTCGTCTCTGCTTTCGGCGGCCGCCGGGTTGGCGTTCCTCTGCCCCCGTATCGCGGGGCGCGTCGAGCGGCTGGCCCGCGATGTCGCCGCCCGCCTCGTGAAGCTGCCGCCGGTGGTGCGGCCCGCGCACGGCGACTTCTACGCCGGGCAGGTGCTCCTCTCGGACGGGCACGTGGTCGTGCTGGACTTCGATTCGGCCTTCGCGGGCGACCCCGCGGCCGACCTGGGGCTGTTCGCCGCGCACCTCGAGCGAGGGGAGTTACGGGGCACTGTGCCGCGGGGCATGGCCGGGCCGGTGGGCGATGCTCTGCTCGCCGGGTACGATCGCGCCGCCGGGACGGTGGACCGCCGACGGGTGGGGCTGTACGCGGCGGCCGGGCTGCTCAGTCTGGCTCCCCATGCCTTCCGCAGCCGCCAGCCCGGCTGGCCCGAGGCTACCGAGGCGATAATCGCCCGCGCCGAAAGAGCATTATCCGAGGCGGCTGGAGGGAGCGCATCTCGCCCATGCGCTCCCGACACCGCCGTTATCCCGGTCAGCGACCCGTTCGGGGCCGCGCACGACCCCTCGATGCCGTTCGCCCCCCAGGCGCTCAGCCCGGCCGACGTTCTCCCGCTGTTGCGCCGCGTCCCTCTGTTGGCCGACGCGGAGCTACGGGCAATCCGCGTGGCTCGCTACAAACCCGGCAGGCGCTGCCTGGTGGAGTACGACCTGAACGGTCCGGCAGGCGCGCTAACGCTGGTGGGCAAGATGCGAGCGCGCGGCCTCGACCGAAACACCTACGACACGCTCCGGACGCTGCGGCAGGCGGGCTTCCACGACGAGAGCGGCGACGGCATTTCGGTGCCCGAGCCTGTGGGCGTGGTGCCCGAGCTCCAAATGTGGCTGCAGCGCAAGGTGGCGGGACAACCCGCGACGCACCTGCTTGCAGGGCCGGACGGAGTGGCGTTTGCCGGGCGCATCGCCGAAGCGGCACACAGGCTGCACCGATCGGGCGTCAGGCCGCGCCGCACGCACACGATGGCCGACGAGCTACGCATCCTGCGCGAGCGCCTGCCGTTGGTGGCAGCGGACCGGCCGGAGTGGGCCGGGCGCATCGCCCGCCTGCTCGATAAGTGCGACAGGCTGGGCGCCTCCGTGCCCAGGGTGGCGCCCACGGGCATCCACCGCGACTTCTACGCCGACAACGTGCTCGTGGACGGCCCGCGCCTGTACCTGCTCGACCTCGACCTGTACTGCCACGGCGACCCCGGCCTCGACATCGGCAACTTCCTCGCGCACATCAAGGAGTACAGCCTGCGCGCCTGGGGCGACCCCGACCGGCTGTCCTCGGTCGAGCAGGCGCTGGAAGAGCGGTTCGTGGAGCTTTCGGGCGAGGGGGTGCGGGCCTCCGTGAGGGCGTATACCACGCTGGCGCTCGTGCGCCACATCCACCTGAGCACGCTGTTCGAGCGGCGCAGGCACACGACCGGGGCGCTGCTCGAATTGTGCGAGGAGCGGCTGCCGGGGGACTACCGCTTGACGGCAGCCCCCGAGGTCACGTACCGGGCGGCCAGCACGCGGTAGATCGTGAGGAAGAGCAGAACGCCGCCGCTGCCCCAGTAGAGCGCGATGGCCCACGGCTCGCCGGTATCGGTGCCGCTCGTGATGCCGTGTACCAGCGCAAGGGCGAAGACCGCGAAGCTGAAGAAGTGGATGACGCGCCAGGCGCACTGCCCGATGTACTTGCGCACGTAGAATGTCAGGCCGACCAGGGCCGCGCCGTACAGGGCGATCTGCCCCAATCCCACCCACAGCGGGCGGTAGCCGGTGCCGGCGAAGGGCACCAGCAGGTCAGCCAGACTGTAGCCTATGTAGCGGTCGCCCAGCAGCACGAGGGCGTGGAGCGCCGCGAACCCCAGGCCCAGCAGGCCCGTTAGCTGGTGCATGTCGAACGTCGCGGGCGCGCCGGGCCACAGGCGCCCGAGCCTGTTGCTTAATAAAAGGCCGAACGCCATCGAAGCCCACAGCATCACGTAAGCCACGAACGCGCTGGAGCGCGACAGGTACCAGTAGGCCTTCGGCTCGACCCCGATCGTCGCGGCGCTCAGCGAGGGCAGCCACGCGGGCAGCAAGGCCACCGCCCCGAGCGTGCCGACCAGCACCGCCGCGGCGAGCCAACCCACGACGCCCACCTGTTGTTGAAATTCACTGGCTTCAGCCTCGACCGGCTCTGCACGGCCGGTGTGCTCTCTGTTCGCGATCTGCGCTACCATCATAGCCTCCAATGCTGTCGTGGGCCGTCGCCGGCCCCCGTTATCTCCATGCGTGTTCGCGCCAGCGCGTGCTGCGGATTGCTCGACCGCTTTCCAGCACGACGAGCGCGGCGAGGGGCGGGCGCGCCTCGATCCAGTCGAGGCCGGCGCGGCTGCCAAGGATGAGGGCAGCTTTGGCCGCGACCTCGGCCACCTTCGCGCTCGGGGCGACGACCGTCACGCTGAGCACGTCGGTCTCGGCCGAGCGCGAAGTGCGCGGGTC
>DASTEB010000151.1:0-2010 GCA_035710025.1 Chloroflexia bacterium | reverse complement strand
AAACCTTTGCGTCTTTGCGCCTTTGCGTTTCAAGAAAGGAATCTCAAATATGCGCAAGATTATCAACCGGCGGGAGGCCGGGCCGGACCCCGAGATATTGCAGGGCTTTCGCGACTTGCTGAAGGTATACAGTCCGTCGTGCGTGGTAGCGGATGCTCAGGAGCGCGCGGGCGTGATGCGCTCGTTCTTGCGGCCGCTGACCAACGACACGCGCTTCTGCGGCCCCGCGCTGACCGTGCGGCTCGAGCCGGGCAACCAGGTTGACTGCCTGGACGCGCTCGCCGTCGCACAGGACGGTGACGTGGTCGTGGTTGACGCGGCGGGCGAGACCGAGACCTCTATCTGGGGCGGGCTGATGTCCGGCCTGTGCAAGATGAAGGGCGTCACCGGCGCGGTGGTTGACGGGGCGATCCGCGACACCGACGAGACGCGCGACCTCGGCTTCCAGATCTTCTCCAAAGCCATCGTGCCCCGCTCCACTCACACTCCCTACTCGGGCCGCATGGAGCCTATCGAGATCAACGTGCCCATCCAGTGCGCGGGCGTGCTGGTGAGGCCGGGCGACATCGTGCTGGCCGACGAGATAGGCGTGGTGGTCGTGCCGCTGGAGAACGCAGCACAGGTACTGCAGGCTGCCCGCGCCCAGGCCGAGAAAGAGGAGCTGACGAGGGCCAAGATCCGCGAGGGCAAGACAGTAGAGGAGTTGCTGGCCGAGTTCGGCCGCTTATAGGAGGTAGGAGAAATGGCCGCAGTTGATACGGTGCGCCTGGAGCGCTTGCAGAGGATGATGGAGGAGGCGGGCCTTGACGTGCTGGTGTGCCGCCTGCCCGAGAACGTCACTTACATCACCAACTACTGGCCGCACCACGGCGTGTCGGTGGCGGTGCTGTTCCGCGACGGACGGCCCGCGCTGTTCGTGCCCGAGATTGAGGAGGAGTACACCGACGTCGCCTGGGCCGACGTTCAGACGTTCGGCTGGCTGCTTCTTAAAGACCCGGACGTGTACGACAGCTTCCGCCGGGTGCTCGGGGGCATAGCCGCGCGGCTGTCCCTCGGCAGCGCGACGATCGGCATCGAGCGCAACGCCGAGGTGGTTGGGCCATCATACCGCTCGGCCGAGCCGATCGTGCCCGCCGCGCCCTGGCACGCGATGCTTGAGGAGGTATTCGCCGGGGCCAGACTGGTCGACGCCACCCAGCTCATCGAGAAGGCGCGGGGCATCAAGACCGATTACGAGATCGCCAAGATGCGCGTGGCCGCCGAGATCGCCGAGATGGGCATGCGCCACGCGCTGGCGAACATGCAGCCCGGCATGACCGAGGCGCAGATCGGCGCTCTTGTCGAGTACAAGATACGCGCCGACGGGCCGGGCCACGAAGGGGCCAGGCTGGTGCGCCCGCTGGCCGAGGTCGCCGCCGGGGCGAACACCGTCAAGGCCACCCTGCTCATCCCGTCCACCAACTATCCCACCCGCCTGGGCGACCTGGTGATGATCGAGATGGGCGTGATCGTGGACGGCTACTGGTCCGACCTGACTTACATGGGCGTGATCGGCGAGCCGAGCCAGCGCCAGCGCGAGATCCACAACATCGTGCTCGAGGCCCAGCATGCGGCCACCGCCGCGGTGCGCCCCGGCGTCCTCATGTCGGAGCCTGACCGCATCGCCCGAGAAGTGCTGCTACGTGCGGGCCTTGCCGACTACTACCCGCACATCACAGGGCACGGCATCGGCCTGCGCTACCACGAGTGGACGCCTCTGCTCATGCCGGGCAACGATGCGCCGCTCGAGCCGGGCATGGTGACCAGCGTCGAGCCGGGCGTGTACATCCCCGGCTTCGGCGGCATCCGCATCGAAGACAACGTGGTGGTGGGCGCCGAGGGGCCCGTGCTGCTCTCCACGCCTCGCAAGCCCTGGTAGACGAGTTGGAGGCACGGTATGAGCCTGAAATACCAGATCACAAGGGACGACCTCAGCGCCTTCGCGGGCAAAGGCCCGGCGTTCGTCACGCT
>DASTEB010000150.1:0-6108 GCA_035710025.1 Chloroflexia bacterium | reverse complement strand
GGCGATCAGGTCGCCGATGGTGTAATTGCGCATGTGGCCCATGTGCAGGTCGCCCGACGGATACGGGAACATCACCAGCGTGTAGAACTTACGCCGGGCAGGGTCAGGCTGTGCGAAGTACATCTTCGTGTCCTCCCAGTGCTGCTGCCAGCGTTTCTCGATGGCCTGTGGCGTATACTTCCTGTCTCGTTTCATGTTGCCTCCAGCAAATAAAAAACCCTTCGTCCCACACCAGGGACGAAAGGCATATGCTTCCGCGGTACCACCCTGCTTGGCCCTCGCGCTTGCGCGCGTAGTGCCCGCTCCGGCGCGCTGTATCGGGCGCTCCCGGCACCGGCTGTGCCCCGTGAGGGGGTTCACCGTGCGGCTCCCCGGCGAGTTCAGCCTTACCCTTTCGGGCGTCCCGCGCAGGGCTTGCACCACCCCCTGCTCGCTGTATGTGGACCGGCCTACTACTCCGGCTCAAAGCCTTCGCAAGTAGATTGTATGGGCGAATTATACGAACTGGGCGCCCCCATGTCAATCGGTCTGCGGGCGTAGGGCACCGGGGCCTCGCGGGTGATATAATACCGTGTCACCCGACCGCAGGCCATCACAAGGAGGGAGGGCGCCCGTGCCGAAACCCGTGCTATCGCTCGACGCAATACGACTGCATCACGCGCCGCTGTACCAGGACGAGACGGTGGTCGACTTCGAGACCATCGCGCTGCCCGAGGTAAGGGGCACGCTCTACCTTCAAGACGGCGGCTCGATGAAGCTGTGGCAGCCCCTCACGCCCGACGAGTCGGCCGAGCTTGAAGCGTTACTGGAGCGTGCGGCCGCCCGAATCCTGGCCGCGATGACCGCCGCGCTCAGCCCCGAAGAGTGGCGTGAGACGATTACGCTCAAGCCCGAGAACGTCGAGGAAGACCAACACAAATAGTCCGGCCCCACCGCACACAACGGAGACACGCAGACCGCTTATGGACGACAAGATAGACTACGCCGCGCTGCAGGACGCGCTCAAGCACGCCTGGGAGGAGCTTGAGTACGCTCACCTGTGGCTCACCGCTTCCGAGTGGGATGCTCAAACGAGCATGAACGACAAACTGGCGACCGCACAGCAAAAGGCTCACGCCTACACGCAACTGGTAGACCGGATTGCGTGGACGATGCGCAAGTAAGCGCCTACCGGACCGGTGGGTAACGAAAGAGGGCGAGCCATTGCCCGCCCTCTCCTGTTGCTCGGATAGTCTCGTTAGCGGCTGTCGCCTACAACAGCCCAGAACTGGAAGTAGCCATTGGAGTACTGCCAGGCGCCGATGCCCACGTCGTCCATGTCGTTGCCGGCCTCGATTATGCCACGGTGGCCAGGGCTGTTGAGCCAGCCCTGGAAAGCTTCCTGGGCGGTGGGATAGCCGCACGCGCCCACCTCGCCCCAGGCCCAGCCGGTGTAACCCTGCTGCGCGGCGCGGGCGCCGTAGTCGCCGTGGTAGCACTGGTTCGTGGCCACCATTTGTACTGCCCAGTCGCGCTGCGCCAGGTCAAGCGAGGTAACGCGGGTCCACTGGTTACGGCCGATCGATGCGCGATGCGCGTTGATCAGCTGGTACATCTGAGCCTCGGCCGCGACAACCGCGGGCGGTGGGTTGTGATAGCTGGGGATGGGCGTGGCGGTAGGCGGCACGGGTGTCCAGGTCGCCGGGGGCGGGCTGGTGGGCGAAGGCAGGGCCGTATTGGTTGGCAGCACCACCGGGGTATTGGTGGGCAGCACCACGGGCGTGTCGGTGGGCTGTACTGCTGCCGTGGGAGTCGGGTCACTATGGTTCGGCCGCGGCGTACGGGTCCTGCGCGGACGGTCGGGGCAGTTCTTGCAGTCCTCCGCCGACGGAGGTTCGACACCGGCATCCACGTCTGTCGCATCTACCACACCCGCCGCGGCAACCTGGTCAATCGTCAACAGGTTGGCCGCGGGCGCACCACTGCCCGGGAGCAACGCGCCCATGCCGGCCGTGCCGCCGGTGAGGGGTGAGCTTGCTTGACCGGCTACCGCGCTATCGGGCACAGCGCCGACCAACGGCTCCTGCACGGAGGCCGGGGCAGAGGCGCTCACAGACGCACCGGGCTGCCTCGCAGAAGGCAGCGACACCAGCATAACGGCCGGGATTATCAGCAGGAGCATAAATACGATTGGCCTGTATGGCCTGGACTTCTTCACAGGTTCTCTCCTTCGTCCTGGTTGTCCGGCTAAGTCACCAATGTAGGGTAGGGCGTCGGATCCGGGACGCGCGCTGCCTGGAGCGCAGAAATATGCACTGCGCTAAGAGCAGTCGAGCGCGGCCCCCAGGGCATCGCGCAGTATTCAGCCTTCGCTTTGGTGGGAGAGTAGCAGGCGGCGCGGAAAAGTCCTCGCGCAGCGCCTGTGCAATCGCCGCTCCTGCGGATGCGGCATGTTGATGTGTGACATCAGAACGAAGACAATGTCACTTGTCGTCGGTCAAAATACTCGTGTAGTGCTTCGCCGGTCAGTCCGAGTATACCAGCCCTCTGGTACGGGCAACAATGGGACAAAGGTACCGGGATGCAGTAAAAACTCGTACGTTGATTTCCGTAATTTGCCCCCGCACAGGCGCGAAATTGCCGATTCTTCCGGCCGCCCTGTGCCCCCGGCAGGGATGACGGGGGCACAGGGCGCTACACCTCAATCCCGGTCGTTGCGCGCAGGGTCGGATCGCACAGCTGCGTGAAGTAGGCGTCGATCTCCTCCGGGGTCTGCCGCATGTCGTGCTCCTGCCACCAGTCGAATAGATTGAGAATCACCCCGGCGACGTAATGGGCCACAAGCTCTAGCGGCAGCGCAGGCTCGGCGCCGGGCGGGAGCCGGCGCACAAGCCGGTGTCGAACATGGTCCGCCAGGTGGGCGTGCATAGTCTTGAGCACGGTGTCCATGGCGCGGCCGCGCACCAAGGCGCGAATGAGGTCGCGGCTCTCGTGAAGGTGCCGGAAAAGCTCGATGCTCGGCACGATGCGGTTCCCACCAGCGCTTCGGTCCATGTGCATGGTCAGCCTGTGGACCAGGTCGGCAACCTCGTGCTGAAGTAGGTCTTCCTTGTCGAGGAAGTGCGAGTAGAACGTGGATCGGCCCACGTTGGCCCTGTCGATGATCTCCTGGACAGTGATGGTGTCGTAGCGCTTTTCGAGCATCAGCGCGAGCAGCGCTTCCCCCAGCGTTCGCCTGGTGCGTCTCGACCTGCGGTCATCACGAGAGGGACGCCGACCCTCTATGCGAGCCATGGTTCTCCTCCCCAAATTGGCGGACAAATCTTACCGAATGTCCGGTACCGAACACACGACGCCGTTTTGGTTGTTGACCCGGGTAATGGTCCAGTGATAGCATAGCGTTGCAGGACAATATATGCAATAGCGAACACGGTGTTCGGTATCGTACTTACAGGGGGCGTATATGCAGAAGGCACACGAGCATCAGACAGGGCACGGACACGGCGCGGGGCACGCACACCCTCACGCCGGACAGCGCGGCCATGCGCACGCGGCGCCGCCCGCGACCGAGGGGCGATTGATCCGCTGGGCGAGGCTATACGACATCTTGCTGCATTTCAAGTTCCTGGGTCGGCTTGGCTCGCTGCGCTCGATGACTCTCGACCTCGCGGCGCTCCGGCCCGGCGAGCGGGTGCTCGACACGGGCTGCGGCACGGGCGAGCTTACGACAGCGGCAGCGCGGCGAGTGGGCAAGAAGGGCGTGGTACACGGCGTCGACGCGTCGCCCGAGATGATCGAGGTGGCCAGGCGAAACGCGCTGCGAGCTGCACCCGGCGTGACGTTTCACCTTGAGCCGGTGGAGGCGATGTCGTTCCCCGACGACTCGTTCGACGTGGCGCTGAGCAGCTTCGTCATGCACCACCTGCCGGGCGAACTGAAGCAGAGCGCCCTGCTCGAGATCCGGCGCGTGCTGCGTCCCGGAGGGCGCATCGTGATCATCGACATGCAGCCCACCTCGCGGCCGCCCCGGCCGTGGCAGCCGGGCTGGATCGTGTCGCGCCTCCACGGGCAGGGCACCTCGAGCGAGGCCGAGGTCAAGGCAGCGCTGGAAGCGCGCACGGCCCTGCTGCGCGACGCCGGGTATGTCGACGTGAAGACGGGCACTACCCGCTATAACTGGATCGGCTACTCGACGGCCAGGGTGCCGGATTGACAGCGTAGCCAACAGTGAAGGAGGGCAGGCGGCCCTGACGCACTGGCATCAGGGCCGCCCCGCCAGTTAGCGCGCCTCGCAGCCCGGGAAGAACGTATTCGCCAGGATCTTCGACGCCTGCCCGCGCGTGAGGGCGTTGCCCGGCCGGAAGTATGGGCGGTTGCCGGGGTCGCACGGCTCGCCCGGCCCGCCGCAATCGTACCCCGCCATCGCGTCCGGGCGGTTCAGCAGCAGGCGCTCCACGAACAGGTGGAACGCCGAGCCTTCGGGCACGTCGCTGAACGAGTATTGGCCGGGAGGGATGGTATCGCTGAACCCGGCAGCATTCGAGGCGATCTTTGTCAGCTGGCCGCGAGTCGCGCCGTTGCCCGGGCGGAAGTACGGGAGGTTGTCCGCCCCGCACGGCTCGCCCGGCCCACCGCACGGGTAGCCCGAGATGTGCCCTCGCGCCGCCAGCCGCTGAATGAAGTCGAAGAAGGCGTAGCCGGGCGGCACGTCCTCAAACGCCTGCTCGCCGGGGGGCTCCGAGAAGCCCGCGGCGTTCGACACGATCTTGGACAGTTGGGCTCGCGTAACGTGGTTATTCGGCCGGAAGTAGGGGTCGTTGTTCGCGTTGCACGGCTCACCCGGCCCGCCGCAGGGATAGCCGCTAACGATATCCCGGCACGCCAGGCACCGGACGAACGGGTAGAACGTGTTCTCGGGCGGCACGTCGCCGAATGCGAGCGCACAGGTGGTCGGCGTGCCCGTGACTTCGGTCGTAGGCGTATATGTCGCCGTCGACGGAGGCAGGACGGTCGGCGTGCCCGTAGTCTCGACGGTGCTCGAGGGCGTGGCGGACGGACCCGCGGTGTGCGTCGGTACAGACGTACCGGTGGGAGTGCGGGTCCGCGTGGCTGTGTGGGTGAGGGTCGCGCTCGCCTGTGACGTGGCGGTGGCGGTGGCTGTGGGCGGGGGCGCGTTGCAGTTGGGCGCGAAGCGTTCCACCCGATCGGTGGCTTCGAAGCCGCCTGTCGACCCGCCCACGATGTACAGCCGCCCGTTGAGGTTGTCGCCCTCCTGGCGATATGTCGCCACGTTCAAGTTTGCCGCGCTGCTCCAGGTATTGCTGGCGGGGTCGTACAGAATAGTCCGGTCGGTAGGGGCCGGAGCGTTGTTCGCGATGCCCCCGAACATGTAGAGCTTGCCGTCGAGCACGCCCGAAGCGGCGCCCCACCACGGCTCGGGCATGTCGGCAACCGAAGCGTCGTCCCAGGTGTTCGTAGCCGGGTCGTACCGGTAGGCGCCCGCGCTGGCCGCGCCGGAGTTGGCCCCGCCCGCGAAGTAGATGTAGTTGCCGATGACCTCGGCCGAGCCGTAGGCCACGCTCACCGGCAGATTTGCGCCGAACGACCAGCTATTCGTCGCCACGTCGTAGATGAGCATGGAGTTGGTCGTTGTGCAGGTGCCGTCCACGCAGCCGCCCATCACGTAGATCTTACCCGCGTGGTACACTGCGGCGGAGCCCGCCAGCCCTTCCGGCATCGCCGCACCGTAGGTCCACGTAAGGGTCGCCGGGTCGAAGATTTGCAGGGTCACCAGCACGGGAACGAGTGACGATTGAAAACCGCCGATCACGTAGAATTTGCTGCCGTCGCTCACGCCCATCGCATTCATCAGATGCTCTGGCAGCCACGGGATGGCACGCCAGGATGTGCCGTCGAACCGCGCCGCGCGGTTGGTCTGGAAGCCCCCTCCCAGGGGGCCGTCGGAGCTGACGGCCGCGCCCTGCAGGCCGGTCGAGGTGTGCCCGCCCGCAGCGTAGAGGTAGCCGCCCAGAGAGGCTACGGCCGGGGCCATGCGGTTGCCGGGGAGGGGCGACTGGAGCAGCCACGCGCCCGGACCTCCGGGCGGGCAGGACGTCGGGGTGGCAGTCG
>DASTEB010000149.1:0-6118 GCA_035710025.1 Chloroflexia bacterium | reverse complement strand
CAGGTCGGCCTCGTAGATGCGGTGGTGCCCGCCCACGGTGGAGGTAGCGGGCAGGATGCCCTCGCGTATGTAGCGGCCGACGGTGGCGGTGTCTACGCCGAGTCGCTGGGCGACTTCGGAGGTCTTGAGTAGTCTGCCGTTAGTTGCCATAGCGTATCCCATCCCCTCACATCCAATTCACGGTTTTCATTAATTGAGCAAATCGCGCACTTCTAGGATGTAGTTAGCATAAAACCGCGCAATTGCACAAGTGGTTTTTACACATCCTCGGGGTAGTAGGATGGTCCCGGACCCCTGCGTTACGCACCGCGATGCCTGCCTCGCGGCCTCTCCCTCGAACCCTCAAGACACATCATACCCCGGCCTACCACAGGATGTGGCATAATACGCCCACCGCCGGGGCTGGGCGGGAGTTGCGCTAGGGGGTGTAGAGTCATGGCTGTTCGATACGCTGTCGGGGTAGACGTGGGGGCGACCAAAATTCTCGCCGGGGTGATCGACTGCCAGACGGGCGAGGTGGCCGGCACCGCCAAGCTGCCCAGCCCCACCGGGGGCGCGGAGGGCCTGCTCGAAGAGATCCAGCAGGGCATCGCCGACGCCATGCGCGATGCGCCCAAAGACGTCGCGAAGAAGGTCGAGCGCATCGGCCTGGGGGTCGCGGGGCAGGTGGATACCGACAGGGGAGTGCTGCTAGGCGCGCCCAACCTGGGCGGCGGCATCACCTCCACCCTCGACCTGGGCAAGCCGCTCGAGCGCAAGTTCGGCACGCGCATCGTCGTGGGCAACGATGTCGAGGCCGCCGCGCTCGGCGAGGCACGGTTCGGGGCCGGGCGCGGGAAGAAGCTGTTCGCCTGCGTGTTCGTCGGCACGGGGATCGGCGGTGCGCTCATGGTGAACGGCGAGCGCTTCCGCGGCGCGTCGGGCAGCGCGGGCGAGATCGGCCACCTGACGGTCCACGCGGGTGGGCGGCTGTGCGGCTGCGGGCAGCGCGGCCACCTCGAGGCCTACGCCTCCCGTACCGCCATCGTCGCCATGCTGCGCGAGGAGGTCGAGGCGGGCACCGAGTCGAGCATCCGCGACATCCTGCTCGACACGAGCCAGCGCGTGAAATCGAAGCCGCTGTCGGTCGCCGTGGCCGAGGGCGATCTGCTGGTCACACGCGTGATGGGCGACGCCGCGCTCTACCTCGGGATGGGCCTCGCCGCGCTGATCAACTTGTGGAACCCCGAGCGTATCGTGCTGGGCGGCGGGGTAATCGACCGCATCGACCTGCTGTTCAACTCCGCGGCCGACCACGCCCGCCGCATGTCGCTTGCCGCGCCCGCCGAGCACGTCGATATCGTGCGGGCCGAACTTGGCGACAACAGCGGGATGGTGGGTGCGGCGCTGCTGGGCGAGGACCGGGGCGGCAAGAAGTAGGGGTATTGGCGTACATCGAAGCGTAGCGTGCATCTCGACCAGGTGCGCGGCGGCATGGTTGCTGCGCCGATTGGCGCGCTCGCGCTTGTAGGTATCGTGGGCATTGGGCTTGGGTTGCTCAACCTTATCCGCGGGAGGAGACCAGGTAAGTATCCACTCAGTTGTTATGGGAGGGGACGGTGAAGATGAAGCGGCGATCCTGCATTGAAAGCATCCTGGTCGGCGCGTTGCTGCCGTTGTTCTTCCTTGCCGCGTTGGCCGCGCTTGGCCCAGCGGCCTGGGAGTATTCGTGGTTCCCGCTATGTTACTGGGGCATCGTTGTGGTCGCCTTCATGCTCGCGCTCGCCTTCGTCATTCTCAGGCTCATTGACACCAGAAAGCAGAAGCAATAACCAGCGAAGTGCATGCGGAGAATCCAAAAGGGGGTGGGAGAGCTATCTCTCCTCACCCCCTCGTTATTCGAGCCGTCAGGTGTTACCTGGGCCGGACGGCGCCGGTGTAATGCGAGGCGTAGTACGCGCTCCACAGGTTGCTGACGCGGACGCCTGTGCGCTCGCTCTCGGCGTGCACGAACTTGCCGTTGCCGATATAGATGCCCGCGTGCGAGATGCCGCGCTTGTAGGTGTTCGAGAAGAAAACCATGTCGCCGGGCTGGAGGTCGCTGGTGGCGACGCGCTGGCCGCCGTTGTAGTACTGGTTCGCGGCGCTGCGAGGCACGGCGATACCGGACGCCTGCATCACGTAGTACACGAAGCCTGAGCAGTCGAAGCCGGCGCGGGGCGAGGAGCCGCCGAAGCGGTAACGAGCGCCCACCAGGTCGAGAGCGGTGCCTGCGATGCGCGCCCCGCGGGCGGCCTCGGCGGCGGCCTGCGGGCTGGAGAGCGAAGAAGCATGCGCCGGGGCGACGGCGGCGAACTGGCACGCAAAGAGCACGGCCAGCGCGAGCAGCGACGATCCGGCGATCTTCATGGAGCGGGAAAGGCGCAGGGCAAAGGCGGTTGGCATTAGACGAGTGTCCTCCTGGTTCTATAGCGGTGGCAGTGTTATGGGCGGCCCCGTACCCCGCGAGCCATAATGCTGCGGCAGCGGGCGGCCGGGACGCGCCACGTGTCCCCGGCATAAAAGCGCCACCGGTATTAGGCCGGTGGCCTCAGGACCTCTATAACTGTAACCGCCGCAAGGGGCTTAGGACCAGGAAAACCGTACGTAATGCTGCGTATCTTGCCCTAGTGTATTCTACTTAACTTAGCATGGTCGTTATTACGTATAGCATCACGTAACCATCGCCTTGCGCGCAGTCTCGCGGCCCCGGTCGGTGAGCGCCAGGTGCCCGTTCAGCCGCACCACCAGCCCTCCGCGCACGGCCCCCGCTACGATCTCGTCGGCGAAGCGCGGCTCCCACTGCAGCTCTTCGTGCAGGTGATCGACGCGGCTCTCCTGCTCGGCCTCGGGCAGGCCCTCGTGGTGCAGCAGGTGGATGGCCAGCATCGTCTGGGCGAACTCGCGCCGCTGCCTGACGTGGCGGGCGGCCCGCGCAACGAGGCCGCGCTGCGGGGCAAACAGGAACGCCAGCCCGAAGATCACGCCCGTAAGGCTTGCCATCGACCCCGCGATGCTCGCATCAAACACGATGGCGAGCCAGTACCCACCGACGCCGCTGAGCACGCCGAACAGTACCGCCAGCCCCATCATGACCGGCAGGCGGTCGGTCAGCAGATAGGCCGTGGCGGGCGGGGCGATCATCAGCGCGACCACGAGGATAGAGCCGACCGCGTTGAACGCGCCCACCGCCGTGACCGACACCAGCGCCATCAACCCGTAGTGGATCAGCGCGGGCGCGAACCCGAGCGCCGCGGCGAGCCCCGCGTCGAACGTAGCAAGCTTAAGCTCCTTGTAGAACACGACCACGAAGGCCAGCACCGCCAGCAGGATGATACCCATCACGAATAGCGACTTGGGCATCAGGTCGACGCCGAACAGCACCATCCGGTCGAACGGCGCGAACGCCAGCTCGCCCAGCAGCACCGCGTCGGTGTCGAGGTGGACGTTGCCCGCGAAGCGCGAGATCAGTATCACCGCGATGCTGAACAGCAGCGGGAACACCAGCCCGATGGCCGCGTCCTCCTTCACCAGCTTCGTTCGGTTGAGCAACTCCACAAGGCTGACGGTCAGCAATCCTGTGAGAGCCGCTCCCAGGATCAGCAGGGGCGACTGCAGGTCCTCGGTGACGAAGAAGGCGATCACGATGCCGAGCAGCACGACGTGGCTGATGGCGTCAGACATCATCGCCATGCGCCGCAGCACGAGGAACGTGCCGACCAGGGCGCACGCCGCCGCCACTACCGAGGCTATGAGTTGTATCTCTATCTGTGAAAGGGTCATGGTGTTGTCTTGGGTTGCTAATGAAGTTGGGTTCGTGATGCGTGATGCGTGATACGTGAGCTTACCCACAGCTGGTAGTGCGGAGTAAGCCGTGGTGCTCGGGAGAGTTCACGCATCACGCATCATGTATGCTCATGCGCCAGGTCAGGCATCGGGCCGTCCGGGTCGGGGTGGCGGCTGCGCGCCTCGTCCAGCCCGGCGGCCGTGAGCGACCACTCGTCGCCGGCATTGCGTTGGACCAACCCCCGCTGCTCCAGGTCGGCCAGAGTTGCGTCGATGCCGGTGCTGCCGTAGCTCATGGCCTGCAGCACGGCGGCAGTGTGCCCGTGCTCCTGCTCGTGGCCCTCGTGGTGGCGGGCGAGGGCGTACATGTCGCCCAGCACCGTGTCGGTGCGGATGCGCCTCCTGTGGCCTATCGCCGCGATACGCGACCACACGATGCCCCGGTTTGGCGCGAACAGCAGCGACAGTATGGCAATCGCGCTGATGCACACCACGATGGCGGGACCCGTGGGCAGGCGCTCGGTTGAGCTGCTCCAGAACGCGCCCGCCACGCCCGCAAGCGCGCCGAACAGGGCCGACAGGGCAACCATCACGCCGAGGCGGTCGGTCCACTGCCGCGCGGCCACAGCGGGCGCCACGATCATCGCGCTCATAAGCACCACGCCCACCGTCTGCAGGCCGATCACGATGGCCATGACCAGCAGCGTTGTCAGCAGCACGTCAATGGCGCGAATCCTGTAGCCGAGGGTGGCCCCGAAGTCGGGGTCGAAGCTCAGGATCTTGAACTCTTTCCAGAAGACCATCACGGCCGCGAGCGCTATTGCCGCGACGACCGCCATGACGATCACGTCCTCCTCCACGAGCGCCGCCGCCTGCCCGAAGAGGAACTTATCCAGCCCGGCCTGCGCTGCGTTGGGCATCTTCTGGATGAAGGTGAGCAGCATCAGGCCGAAGCCGAAGAACACCGAAAGGGCGAGGCCTAGCGCGGTGTCCTGCTTGATGCGGGTGTCGCGCACGATGGTCATGACCAGCAGCGTGGCGAGCCACCCGGCGATCGCCGCGCCGATGCCAAGCACCAGGGGCGACTTGCTGCCTGTGAGCAGGAAGCCGATAGCGATGCCGGGAAGCGCGGCGTGCGACATCGCGTCGCCCAGCAGGCTCTGCTTGCGCAGCACCGCGTACGCCCCGAGCGCGCCCGACACGATGCCGAGCACCGCCGAGCCGAGCGCGATGGTGCGCACGGTGTAGTCGGTGAACAGGTTGGTGATGAGGTCGATCAGGTCCATGTCGCGCTACTCGTCGCTCTTGCCGTTGGGGCTGCCGTTCGTGTCGCGGTACAGGAAGGCCACCCGGCCGCCGTAGGTCAGGCGCAGGTTTTGCTCGTTGAACACCTCCGACACCGGTCCTGAGGCGATCTTGCGCACGTTCAGCAGCGTTACCCAGTCGAAGTAGTCGGGCACCGTCTGCAGGTCGTGGTGCACGACCACCACCGTCTTGCCCTCGGCCCGCAGCTCCTGCAGCAGAGCGACGATGGCGCGCTCGGTCGTGGCGTCCACGCCCTGGAACGGCTCGTCCATGAAGTACACCTCGGCGTGCTGCACGAGGGCCCGCGCGAGGAACACGCGCTGCTGTTGCCCGCCCGAAAGCTGGCTGATCTGGCGGTCGGCGTAATCGCGCATTCCCACCTTATCGAGCGCCTCCAGGGCTTGCTCGTGCTCTTTGCGTCCGGGTCTGCGCACCCAGCCGAGGCGCCCGTAGCTGCCCATCATCACGACGTCGAGCACGCTGGTGGGGAAGTCCCAGTCGACGCTTCCGCGCTGGGGCACGTAGGCCACCTGGCGGCGCTGCCGGTCGTACGGCCTGCCGTGGATGGTGACCTGCCCGGCCACCGGCTTGATAAGGCCGAGCACCGCCTTGATGAGCGTGGTCTTGCCCGCCCCGTTTGGCCCCACGATCGCCATGAGCACGCCGGGCGGCACGTCGAGGTCCACGTCCCACAGGACGGGCTTCTCGCCGTAGGCCACGGTGAGGTCGCGCACTGCTACCGCCTGGGTCGCGGCGGGGGCCAGGGTATCGGTTCTCGTAGCTGCTATCGTCATATCTGCTTCTCTCTCGTGTGTGATTGGCGCGGCCTTACTTGCCGAGGGCCGCCACTATCGTGTCGATGTTGTACTTCACCATGCCGGTATAGGTGCCTTCGGGCGTGCCGGGGTCGCCCAGCGCGTCGGAGAACAACTGCCCACCAATACTCACGTCGAAGCCGCGCGATTGCACCGCAGCCCTGAGCGCCTCGATGCTGCGCGGGGGCACCGAC
>DASTEB010000148.1:0-5829 GCA_035710025.1 Chloroflexia bacterium | reverse complement strand
GTTCACTCGCTGGACGATGCCGTGCGAGACTACACCGCCCTCGGGTTCACCGTCGTGCCCGGCGGCGAGCATGCAGGCGGCCTCAGCCACAACGCGCTCGTTTCCTTCGCCGACGGCTCCTACCTCGAGCTGATCGCCTTCAAAGGAGGTGGCGTGCCCGAGGACCACCTCTTCTATCGCCCCGGCAACCCCGAGGGGCTGGTCACCTACGCCCTGCTGCCCGACGACATTGAGCGCACCGTGAGCGAAGCGCGCTTGCGCGGCCTCGACATGGGAGCGCCCCGCCCCGGGGGCCGCGAGCGCCCAGACGGCACACGGATAGAGTGGAAGATCGCCGAGCCGCCCAGCCGCGACCTGCCATTCCTCTGCTGGGACGTCACGCCCCGCGACCTACGGGTGCCGGGCGGCAGTGCAACCGTCCACCTCAACGGAGCCACCGGCCTTGCCGACCTGGTCGTGTCGGTGGGCAACCTGGGCACGAGCGAGGCCCGCTACGAGGCCCTGCTGGGCGAGCCTCCGCTTGACGACCCCGCCTCCGACCAACCGGGCTGCGCCGCCTTCCGCCTGGGCGAGAGCGCCGTGCTCCTCACCCCCGCTACCGCCGAGTCGGGCCGCGAGGGGCCGTGGATGCTGTCGGTCATGTGCGAGCCGCCCGTGCCCTTCAGCGTGACCGACCTCGCCCTCACCCACGGGGTCAGGCTCAGCTTCGTCATGTCGCCCCTGCCGGTAAACAGCGTGGAGGCCGAGTACGACTTCGTCGGCGCGCTGCGGTGCAGGCAGTGCGGCGAGACGGGCGCCTACCGCGTGATCGAGCAGATGCTGCTGGACGAGCCGGGCGAGATGCCGGAAGACCACCTGATGGTGCAGTGCGAACGGTGCGGATACGAGGGCGCGGCCGCCTTCGACATCTCCAGCTTCTACGGCAGGTAACCCGATGTCATCTCCCTACACCCGCAACCCCGACGACCCCCGTGCCCTTGTCGCCTTCGACGACGACCTGATGGACGCGACCACCGAAGCCGCCCGCGGCAACCCCCGCGCACGCTGGATCACCCGCTTCCACGATCTTGACGAGCTGTTCCAGCGCATGTTCAACGCCGTCGAGCCGCAGAGCTACACCCGCCCCCACCGCCACCTCGACCCGCCCAAGAGCGAGGTGTTCGTGGCCCTGCGCGGCAGCGCCTTGGTCGTGCGCTTCGCCGACGACGGCACGCCTATCGAGGGCGCGCTCATCGCCGGCGGCGGCCCGGTGCGCGGGGTTGAGATACCGCCCGGCGCGTGGCACTGCCTGGTGTCACTGGAGGAGGGCACCGTGCTGTTCGAGGCGAAGGAAGGCCCCTACGTCCAGGCCACCGACAAGGACTTCGCTCCCTGGGCTCCCCCCGAAGACGACCGCGAGGCGGGGCTGGCTTTCATCGCCGGGCTGCGCGCCCACTTCGCGACCATATTGCCCACCGTCGCCGCCATGGACGAAATCGCTGCGGAGGAAGACGAGATTCTCTAGGCACAGACGTTTCTTGAAACACAGAGCCGCTCTCTGCGTCTCTGTGTCTCTGCGTTTCAATCGTTCCGTTCCTTTGCGCCTTTGCGTTTCATTCGTCCTGGTCACCTACGATGGTGCCGTAGATGCGGTCAAGCTCTTCTTCTGAGTAGAAGTAGATCACCAGCTTGCCGCCGCGGCTGCTGCGCGATAGCTGCACCTTCGTGCCGAGGGCGTTGCGGAACCTGTCCTCAAGCTCGCGCACCGCGTCGTACAGGTCGTCGCGCGTTTCCTGTTTGGCGGGCTTCTCGGGCTCCTGTGCGCGGTTGGCGGCCTCGGCCATGCGGCGGGCAAGCTCTTCCACCTGGCGCACGTTCAGCCCGTCGGCGACCGCGAGCTCCATCAGCCGCAGTTGCCCTTCTTCGTCCGGCACCTGCAGGATGGCCCGCGCGTGCCCAGCGTTGATTAGCCCAAGCGCGAGCGACTCCTGCGCGGCGAGCGGCAGCTTGAGCAGGCGCAGCGCGTTGGTCACCGTGATGCGGCTCTTGCCCACCCGCTCGGCCACTTCCTCCTGTTTCAGCCCGAACTCCTCAACCAGCGCCTGGTAGGCGTGCGCCTCTTCCAGCGGGTTGAGGTCTGCGCGCTGCAGGTTCTCCACCAGCGCCAATTCGAGCATCTCGCGCGGGGTGGCTTCTTTAACAATAGCGGGCACGCTTTCCAGACCCGCGACCCGCGCCGCGCGCCAGCGCCTCTCCCCCGCGATCAGAGTGTACCCGGCGCCGTCGTCCGAGCGCATGACCACCAGCGGCTGCAGCACGCCGTGCTCGCGCATCGAGGCGGCAAGCTCCTCTAGCTGCTCGGGCTGGATGGCCTGCCGGGGCTGGTGAGGGTTGGGCCGGATGCTGTCTACCGGCACGTCGAGCACGCCCGCTGCCGCCTGCTCGCCCGCGACAGCCACTGCCGGTTGCGCGGTCAGCGCGGCCTCCGGCTCGACCGCCGCGGCACCTGCCTCTTCCGGCTCGACCGACCCCTGTGGGATGAGCGCGCCGAGGCCGCGGCCCAGCCCGCCCCGCTTCTTGGTCACTGCGCTACCTCCCCTGCCGCCGCGGGCACCTGCGCCATGCCCGCCCGCGCAACCACCTCACTCGCCAGGCTCGCGTATGCCAGCGCGCCGCGTGACGTGGGATCGTATTCGAGGATGGTCAGGCCGTAACTGGGCGCCTCGCTCAGGCGCACGCTGCGCGGGATCAGCGTGTTGAACACCTCGCGCGGGAAGTGGCTCCTGACCTCCTGTACCACCTGGGCGGACAGGTTTGTGCGGCTGTCGTACATTGTCATGGCGATGCCTGTGATGCGCAGGTTACGGTTCAGCCCCCGCAGCACCAGCGAGATAGTGCCGGTCAGCTGCATCAGCCCTTCGAGCGCGAGGTACTCGCACTGCAGCGGGATGATCACCGAGTCGGCCGCGGCAAGCGCGTTCAGCGTGAGCAGGCCCAGCGACGGCGGGCAGTCCACCAGCACGAAGTCGTAGCGCTCCTTCAGCGGGGCGAGCGCGCGGCGCAGGCGGTACTCGCGGTTGCCCTGCTGCTCGGCCGCAAGCTCTACCTCGGCCCCCGCCAGTTCTACCGACGAAGGCAGCAGATCGAGCCGCCCGCCGAACGCGGGACGGTCGATATTGACCAGCGCTTCGCCCACCGAATCGCCGCCCATGAGCACGTCGTACATGGATGGCGCGTCGCGGTGCTTGTCCACCCCGAGGCTGGAGGTCGCGTTGGCCTGCGAGTCGGCGTCGGCGAGCAGAACGCGATAACCCCCGGCTGCCAGATAGGCCGCCAGGTTGACCGCGGTAGTGGTCTTGCCCACCCCGCCCTTCTGGTTCGCAAAAGAGTAAACGCGGCCCCCGCGCGGGGCTTCAGAGGCTTCCACTGCGAGATATTCTACCTGATTCACGCGGGGCGTACAACGCGATTCCTGATGCGCGATGCGTGATGCGTGAGCTTTCTCTTGGCCGGGTAGTGCTGGATAAGTCGGAGTGCCGAGGAGAGTTCACGTATCACGCATCACTCATCACGACCATCACGACCATCACGCTACTCCCTAATACCGCCGCAGGATGTGGATAACTAACCCTTATGGGGAAGGGATAACGGACTCTGGCCTGCTTGCGTTATAATGTAGCCGCTTCCCATCCGGCTGCAGCGGGAGTGCCGACCGGCCGTGTGCTTGTCCCCCCGCAGCTGCTTCCCGCAACGATGGGCAGCGCTCTCCGGCACCGGACCCGGCACCGCCCTAGAGGGTCAACCAACACTAATGCGCATAGCCTACTTTGACTGCTTCGCTGGCATCTCGGGCGAGATGATGCTTGGCGCGCTCCTCAGCGCCGGTCTTTCTCCCGATGCGCTCAGGGCTATGCTGTCCACCCTCCACGCGGGCGAATACTCCCTCGAAATCGAGGCGGTCACGCGCGCAGGCCTGGGCGCGACTTGTTTCCGGGTTGTCACGCGAACAATCCCCGGCGGCCGCACAGGCCGCGCTCCCAACGGCAACGGAAACGGCAAACCGAACGGGCACGGCAACGCCACTTACACCAACGGCCGCGCCAACGGCCAGGGCCATAGCGCCAACGCGCCGGTGCCCGACCTCGAACACATCATCACGAGCAGCACCCTGCCCGACATCATCAAGAGCACAACCTTCGCCGTGCTGCGCAAGCTGTCGGACGCCGAGGCCGCGGTGTACCACAGCCGCACGCCCTACCCCTCGCACGCATCTTCTCGCGAAGCGCTCGTGACCATCGTGGCGGTGGCAGCCGGGCTGCTGCTGCTGAATATCGACCGGGTCGAGTGCTCGCCCCTGCAGGTAGGCAGCGGGTTCGTGCGCGGGCCTGATGGGTTCCGCCCCGCCCTCTCTCCGGTCACGGCCGAGGTGCTTCGGGCAGCCTCAGTGCCCGTGGTGGGCAGCCCGGCCAGCCACGAGTTCGTCACCCCGGTGGGCGCCGCGCTCATAACGACGGTGTGCTCTGCCTTCGGCCCGATGCCCGCGCTCAAGATCGGCGCGGTGGGCTACGGCGCGGGGGCCGAGGATCTCGAGGACGCGCCCAACCTGGTGCGCCTGATCGTGGGCGACGCGCTGAGCAAGCACGAGAGCACTACCGCGCAGGGCCGCACCAACCGCCCGGTGCCCGCGGCACGCCGCAACGCCGAACACGAGCTTTTCGACGAGCAGGACGCCGACATCGAGCCGATCCAGATCGGGGCGGCCGCCCGTCCCCACCCCCAACCCCAGCCCGCGCAGGCCGCCGACGAGCTAATCACGCTCACGGTCGAGGGCCACCAGCACAGCGGCCGCCAGCGCACCGAGCGCCAGTCGGCTTAGAAGATGTTTCAAGGCCCTTGACCTAACTAGAATATGAGTGTGTTCAGGAAACTATCTGATAGATGGCTTGTTGTTCTAACCCTTTTGGTCTTGGGTTCTGCAGTTGCTTCATCCTTCTATGCAACTTCTGTAACCGATTTCAGTATCTTCAACTGCATCGCCATCGGCCTGCCGGTGCTTCTAGCTATCGTGTCGGTCGCTCTCTTGGGCGAATTGCAGACACGCTTGAAACGCCGTCGCAGTTGAAGGCACACGAGACTAAAATTGACTTTGAAACCGCTCCTTAGGACAGTATACCCCGCCGCCTGAGGTAGTGCAGCACCAGGTCTTCGAAGGGCTGGTCGGTAGTCACCTGCACGTAGTTGATGCCCCGCTTGCGGCAGAACATCTCGATGCCCTGCTGCCACGCCTCGAACTTCTCGCGGTACAGGTCGAGCACCCCACCGTCGATCGACACTTCCTGCGTGGCCCCCGTCTCCACGTCGCGCAGGCGCAGGTCGCCGATCAGCGCAAGCTCGGGGTGGACCTCGGCGGGCGCGAGGATGTGGATCACGTTGACCTCGTGCCCTGCCGCCTGCAGCGCCCGCAGCCCCTCGGTGCCCCCACCCTCCACCAGAAAGTCGCTCAGGATGAAGAGCAGGCCGGGGAAGCGCGCCTGGCTGGCGTACTGCCGGCACATCAAGTCGAGATCCGTCGCGCCCTCGGCCTTTATCCCCGCGATGAAGCGCAGCAGCTTGACCGCGTGGCCCTTACCCCGCGCGGCAGAGAAGCGCTGCAGACCCGACTTGCTGAACCCGGTCACCGACAGCCTGTCGAGGTTCGACAGGGCGATATACCCGAGCGCGGCCGCCGTGCGCTTGGCGTAGATCAGCTTATTCAGGTCGCGGGTGGCCGTGCCGGGCGCGGGCGCAACCACCCCGCCTATCGCCCGGGCCTCGCTGTCCACCGGGGTCATGGGGGCCGACACGGTGATC
>DASTEB010000147.1:0-6156 GCA_035710025.1 Chloroflexia bacterium | reverse complement strand
GACCAGGCCATCGTGGACGGCGTACCCGAGAAGTCGTTCGCGCACGAAGAGTACATGCTGCCCAACGGCCTGCCCCTCATCGAGGAGCTTTACAACCTGGAGAGCCTGCCGCCCCGCTTCCTGCTGGTGGCCCTGCCGCTCAAGATCAAGGGCGGCTCCGGCTCGCCCATGCGGGTCGTGGCGTTCGTGCCGAAGAAGTAGGGATCAGCACACGAGGAGCAGATATGCGGCTGCATGGACAGGTCTCGATAATCACGGGAGGCGCGCAGGGCATCGGCCTTGCGATCGCCGCGCGCCTGGCCGCCGAAGGCTCGGCCGTGGTGATCGCCGACCTGAACGCCGAGGGCGCCGAACGCGCCGCCCGCACGCTGAGTGAGTCCGGCCCGGCAGCGCTGGCCGTCGGCATCGACATTACCTCGGAGGAGGGGCGTGCTCGTCTCGTCTCGGCTGCGCTCGAGCGCCACGGGCGGATCGACGTGCTGGTGAACAACGCGGGCATCCTGCCGCGCGTGCCCCTTATGGAGGTCACGCCGGAGGTGTGGCACCGCACCATGCAGGTGAACCTCGACGCCGCCTTCTTCTGCTCGCAGGCCGTTCTGCCCACCATGCGCGCGCAGGGCCGTGGGCGCATCATCAACATCTCGTCCATGTCGGCCCGCACCGGCGGCCAGGCCTCGCCGCCCCACTACGCCACGTCCAAGACCGGCCTGGTGGGCATGACGAGGGCGCTGGCCCGCGTGGTAGGCGCGTGGGGTGTGACGGTGAACGCCGTCGCCCCCGGCATGATCGACACCGATATGCTTGCCGCGCTCACGCCGGAGCAGCGGCAGTGGTGGCTGGACCAAATACCCCTCGCCAGGCTCGGCACCCCCGAAGACGTGGCCGGGGCGGTGGCCTTCCTGGCGAGCGACGACGCTTCCTATATAACGGGCGCCACGCTCGACGTAAACGGCGGCTATTTCATGATCTAGTGGGGAGGTGGCGGGCGGGCGCGCTTGCCCCGCCTCGACGCCAGGCTAATCTCAGGAGGAACTGCCGATGCAAGCAGCCCACGCTGAAGAGAAACCCAGGCTCAACATCAGGCAGCTGCTGGGGCCGCTGGCCGCGGTGCCCGGGGTGTACTGGGCGCTGGTCGTGCTGTTGATCTTGCTGGGCATCCAGTCGCCCCGCTCGGTTGAGCCAACGTTCCTGCTCGATTTCACGCGGCAGGCCGCGGCCCTGGGTATCGTGGCTATCGGCCAGACCGTCGTGATGATAGCGGGCGGCCTCGACCTGTCGGTCGGCGCGATCGTGATCCTGGTCGACGTTGTGGCCGCGCAGATGATAAACAACGATCCGGGCCTGATAGTGCCGGTGGTGCTGCTGTGCCTGGCGCTCGGCGTGCTCATCGGCGGCATCAACGGCCTGGTGGTGACCCGCCTGCGGGTGGCCCCGTTCATCGCGACGCTGGGCATGTCGTCGGTCGTGCTGGGGGCGGCGCTGGTGTTCTCGCAGGGGGCGCCGCGCGGCGGCATCCCGCAGGAGATGCGCATCTGGGCCACGGGCTTCTTCAACCTGTGGAGCGCCGAGTGGTTCGGTGCGATACCGCGCGCCGCTGTAGTGTGGGCTGTGTTCACGGTCGTTATGGTGCTGCTGCTACGCCGCACCATCTTCGGGCGCTACCTGTACGCGGTGGGCGCCAACAAAGTGAGCGCCCACGTATCGGGCGTGAGGGTCCAGCTTATCACCTGGCTGAGCTACGTGGTGAGCGGCGTGTCCGCGGCCATCGCGGGCCTGGTGCTGGCGGCGTACATCGGGGTGGGTACGCTCAAGCTGGGCGACGACTACATGCTCAACTCCATCGCGGCGGCGGTCCTGGGAGGCACCCCGTTCGAGGGCGGCCGCGGTTCAATAATCGGAACGGTGGGAGGAGCGCTGTTCCTGTACGTGCTGTTCAGCCTGCTGGCGGTGCTCGAACTGCCGTTCGTGGGCAAGCTGCCCCACGGCGGCAGGCTCATCGCCCAGGGAGTGATTTTCATAGTGGCTGTCGCGCTTTACGCTCGCAGCCGTCGCCGTGCGTCATAGGCCGCGCGGATTCCTTTGTGGAGGGGGTGGTTTCTGGGCAGAGTTTGGCCTCCGGCAAATCAGTGACCTAAACACGCAACCAGCAAAATGGAGGAAAGGCACCATGAAATCGAGAAAATTCGCATTGCTAACGTCGATGCTGATCGTCCTGTCCATAATATTGTCGGCGTGCGGCGGCGCCGCTGCCACGCCTACCCCCGCGGCCCCCGCCGAGCCTACCGCTGCGACCGGCACGGGTACTTCAGGCGACATGGTTGACACGAGCAAGTTCAAGAAGGACGGCCCCTACCAGATCGGGTTCAGCAACATCTCGGTGGTCAACTCGTGGCGCGTGCAGATGGTGCGCGAGCTTGAGTACGAGAAGACCCTTCACCCCGAGATCAGCGACCTGTTCATCACCGACGCCGGCGGCGACATCAACAAGCAGATCGCCGATATCGAGGACCTGCTCGCCAGGGGCGTTGACGCACTCCTCGTGACGCCTACCTCTCCGGAGGCAATCGTACCTGTAGTGCAGAAGGCCCTCGACCAGGGTATCCCGGTGATCGTGTTCAACAGCGCGCTCGCGGGTAACATCGAGACCGCCTTTGTAGGTACGGACGAGGTTGAGTTCGGTTACGTCATCAGCGTGTGGCTGATGGAGCAACTGAATTGCGAGGGCAACATCATCGCGCTCGACGGCATAGCGGGCAACTCGATCTCCGAGGACCGCTTCAAGGGTCTGCAGAACGCCATAAACGAGTGCCCTGATCCTGCCAAGGTGCAGATCCTGAGCCGCGAGGCCGCCGACTGGGCACGCGACAAGGGTAAGATCGCCACCGAGAAGGCGCTTGCGGCCTACCCGGATATCGACGGCGTGTGGAGCCAGGGCGGCGCCATGACCCAGGGTGCGATGGAAGCCTTCCAGGCCGCCAACAGGCCGTTGGTGCCGATGACCGGCGAGGACAACAACGGCTTCATGAAGGCGTGGAAAGAGCTTGCTCCGCAGGGCTTCAAGGGCATAGCTGCGTCTGAGCCGACCTGGATCAGCGCCGAGGCCTTGAAGCTCGCACTCGATGCACTCGCGGGCAAGCAGATTGCGAAGCAGACGTTCATCCCCGTGCCGACAATCACCGACGCTAACCTGGACGAGTTTGTAAAGCCTGACCTCTCGGACGAGTACTGGACCAACTCCAAGCTTCCCGAGGACGTGGCCAGGGAGTACTACGGGGAATAGCGCGGCCGAATCGGAGTCACACTTAGACCTGAGCCCGGGGAGGGTTTGCGCCCTCCCCGGGACCCCTCAGGAGGCCGGGGTTTGAGAGCAAAGGGGGTGACATGAGCGGTGCAGAATACATCCTGGAGATGAGAGGCATCTCCAAGAGCTTCCCGGGCGTGAAGGCGCTCAGCGGGGTGAGCTTCAATTGCGCGCCAGGCCAGGTACACGCCCTCGTGGGCGAGAACGGCGCGGGCAAATCTACCCTGATGAAGATCCTTGCCGGTGTACACCAGCCGGACGAAGGGGAGATCGTTCTGCGCGGCCAGGCGGTGAAGCTGCACAACCCCAAAGTGGCCCAGCGGCTCGGCGTAAGCATCATCTACCAGGAGTTCAACCTGGTACCGTACATGACCGTCGCCCAGAATATCATGCTCGGCCGCGAGCCTCGCACGCCGCTGCGCACCATCGACAGCAAAAAGCTCAACGCGCAGGCCCGCCACTGGCTCGACATACTGCACGTCGACTTGAACCCTCGCCTGAACGTGGAGCAGCTTACCGTCGCACAGCAGCAGATCGTCGAGATCGTGAAGGCGCTCTCCTACGACGCCGAGATCATCGTGATGGACGAGCCGACCGCGGCTCTCACCCCTCACGAAGTCGCCAGCCTGTTCCACTACATTGAACTGATGAAAGCTCGCGGCAAGACCATCATATTCATCTCGCACCGCCTCGACGAGATCTTCATGATCGCCGAATGGATCACGGTGCTGAAGGACGGCGCGGTGGTTACGTCGCAGCCCGCCTCCGCGCTGACCAAGGCCGCGATGGTGCAGCACATGGTGGGCCGCGAGCTGAAAGAGACCTTCCCGCACAGGTTGTCGAGCGAGCCCGGCGAGCCTGTGCTGGAGCTGCGAAACGTGTCCTCGAGCAACCACCTGCACAACGTGTCGCTGGTCGTCAGGCGCGGCGAGGTGGTGGGCGTGGCCGGGCTGGAAGGCCACGGGCAGCGCGAGCTTTCGCGCCTGTTGTTCGGCCTGGAGCCTGTCACCGGCGGAGAGGTGTTCATCAACGGAAAGCGCGTGCACATGCGCGACCCCATCGACGCCATGCACGCCGGGGTTGCCTTCGTGAGCGACGACCGGAAGGAAGAAGGCTTGCAGCTTCCCCTTTCCATCCGCAAGAACGTGTCGCTGCCCAGCCTGACGAAGCTGAGCCGGCTGCTGTTCGTGCAGGAGCGGCGGGAGAAGCAGATGGTGCGCCAGGTGGCGGAAAGCGTGGACATCCGTGCACCCTCCATGGAAGTAGAGGTGCAGTACCTTTCCGGCGGCAACCAGCAAAAGACAGTGCTCGCCAAGTGGCTCACGCGCGAGCCGGAAGTGCTGGTGTTCGGCGAGCCTACGCGGGGCATCGACGTCGGCGCCAAGGTGGAGATCTACCGCCTGATGCGCGAATTGGCCGAGCGCGGCAAAGCGGTGATCATGGTCTCCAGCGACCTGCTGGAGGTAATCGGCATGAGCGACCGCATCGTGGTAATGCACAAGGGCACAATCGCTACCGAGATGCCGGGCGCGGGGGCCACAGAGGAGAGCATCATGCGCGCCGCCACGGGCTACAACCCGCTGGACGAAGTCGAAATCGCCGAAGAGGAAGCCCGCGTGCGGCAGCAGGCCCGCGCTGCGGCAAGCCAGCCGCAGGGGCAGCCGCTGCAGCCTGCTCAATAGAATGCGTAACGAAACAGACCGGACAACGCCGGGGCAAGGGCGGCGTAGCAGGTGCCCCGTGAGGCAGTAAGAGAGGAGCCGGCCATGGCACAACAGACAGCCGTGCGAGGCGCGGCGGCAGACCGCATCAGCGTGTCGGAGTTCCTTTACGCTCAGAAGAACGTGCTGATTATCTGGGGCCTGCTGCTGGTCATCGTTGTGACCGCCACGATCCTGCAGCCCCGGTTCGCCACGGCGGAGAACCTCAAGAACGTGCTCGTGCAGTCCACCGCGCTGGGCGTTATCGCCGTCGGGCAGACCTTCGTGATCCTCACGGCGGGCATCGACATTTCGGTGGGGGCGGTGGCCGCGCTCGTCGTCGTGACGATGTCGCACCTGGCGAACCGCAACCCCGAGGCTGTGCCGTGGGCGGTGCTGGCGGGCATGGTGATAGGGCTGGCGGCGGGGATATTCAACGGCTTCGGCGTCGCCAAGCTGCACGTCAGCCCTTTCATGATGACCCTCGGGACGATGTCGATCAGCCAGGGCATCGCGCTGCAATTGCGCCCGCAGCCCGGCGGCCTGATACCGGGCGAGTTCGCCTGGCTGGCCTCAGGCTCGGTGGCCGGGATACCGGTTCCGGTGATCTATTTCGCGCTGGTGGCGGCTGTTGCCTTCGTAGTGCTCTCCGCTACCCGCTTCGGCAAGCACGTTTATGCGGTCGGGGGCAACGAGGAGACTACCCGCCTCTCGGGCCTGCCGACCGACAGGATCAAGTTCGGGGTATATGCGGTGTCGGGGTTCTGCGCGGCGCTCGGCGGCATCTTCCTGTCGTCGCGCATCCGCTCGGGCGACGCGCTCATAGGCACCAGCTTCGGCCTCGACTCGATCACGGCGGTGGTGCTGGGCGGCACGAGCCTGTTCGGCGGGCGGGGCAGCCTGCTCGGCACCGTGGCGGGCGTGTTCATCATCGCGAGCCTGAGCAACATCATGAACCTGTTGGGCGTATCGACCTACTTCCAGTACATATTCAAGGGCGCGATTCTGATCGTGGCAGTTACTTTCTACGACTTCCAGAGGAAGAGATAAGCGTGGAGACTCAGAGCGTAGCGAGCAGCGCCGGGGGCGCGATAGACCCGGGGGACGCAGCACAGCCGCAGAGCCGCTGCCTCCCCGGCATATGGAAGCTGACGG
>DASTEB010000146.1:0-17091 GCA_035710025.1 Chloroflexia bacterium | reverse complement strand
TTCTACCCTGGCGCGGCTGTCATCAACAAGGAGCCCGTCCCTGGAGAGAAGAAGGTACTCTACGTGGTGCAGGTGGACGCCTCCGACGTGATCGCGTTCTATAAGATTAGCCTGTCGGCCGGTGGCTGGCAGGTTGCGATCCCCGGCAAGTGGGACACCTACGGCTCGTCATGGGACGTGAGCGCCCTTTGGACCGATCCAGCGCAACCCTTACCCTGGCAGCTTTCCCTGGGCCTGGACGTCGAGCGCACCATGCGGGGCCATACGCTGGTCACAGTGTACTATTCGCGTGATCCCAACCTCGACAACGTGCCTCTGTATCCGGAAGCCGAGCAAGTGCAGGAGGAGCAAGAGCAGATTATAGAGCAACTGCCGTTCTACAGCATTCACGTCACGACCACGGTAATCACAAAGACGTATCGCACGGCGGCTGGTCTGCAAGAAATCGAGAGCTTCTACAACAGCAGTCTGCTGGACCACGGCTGGTCTTTCTACGACGAGTCGATACCCCATGACGAGGGAGGCCCGCGCTTTGTTGAGCAGCAACCGGGCAATTTATCCTCACCCGAAGGGCTCTCCTTCGCGGGTGCAGTGTTGGACCCTGTCGAGCAGGTCTATCGCAGGGTCGACCTGCAGATCACCACAAGCGACGAAAATGCGGGAAGCAGGCTGGTGCAGTTGCGTTTCCGCCTGCCGCTCAACAGGTCGCCTGGTCCCAGATGAGAAGTTGGCGCCCTAGCGGAGCAGTCCCATACAGTCCAGATCCCGGAACGCGCCGGTGAGACATTGCATCTTGGGTACCCAATACGCCTCGGACGCTCCGCTCGCGTAGTCAAACACCGGGTCGAAGATCATGTACAGGACGCACAGCCGGTAGTCGGTGAGCAGATCGTCCCAGGTGTAGGCGCGCACGCCGTGGGCCAGCAGGGCGTCGTGGTAGCGGCGGAGCAGGCGCTCTTCGCGGCCTCCCTCCTGGCGCTGCTCGGGCGTCCAGAAGGTGGCGAACATGTACACCAGGTCGTATGTGGGGAGGTTGGCGCTCACGCTGTCGAAGTCGATCAGGTAGGTGCTGTCGCCCGGGGTGTGCGGGCAAAGGAACTGGACGAAGTAGCAATCGCCGTTGGACAGGGTGACTGCTCGCATGGGGCCGAAGCGATTGGCAAGGTAGCGGTCCCACAGCCTGGGGAATGCGGCGAGCACGCGCTCGTACAGGCCGCCCACCTCGTCCACGACGCGCTGGTTCGCCCCCTCCAGGAACGCGTCCAACTCTCGGCGGCGGCGCTCGGTGTGCTTGCGGTAGCCTTCCTCGCCGTCGAACCAGTTCCGGATCTTGCCGAAGCCCTCGCCCAGGTGCGGGTGCTCCCACCAGTAGGCGTGGAAGGCAGCGATAGTGTCTACCATGCAGTCCAGGTGCTGCTCGGACGGCATGGTGTCGCCCGCCAGTATCATCGGCTTAGTTATCGGCGTAAAGTGGGTGGCCGAAAGGTCGGCCAGCAGCAGGTGAGCCGTGTCGTCACTGTACGCGACCTGCGCGTCGTAGCATGGGACGAGCATAGGCAGGCCGTCGCGCTTGTCCGCCGCGAAACGGTAGAACTCAATCTCCTCGCGGCCCCACCGGCTCAACTTCAGGAACAGCCGCCGGGGCGCGCCGTCCGGGGCCCTGTCCGAGTAGCGAAGTGTCAGGAAGTAGGAATCCGAGTTCCACGCGACCACGGCGCTGTGCTCCACCGCGACCACGCGGCCCGCAGGCAGAACGCCCGACTCGCGAAGCGCCCGCGTGAGCCAGTCGGGCGTTACCTGCTCAATTCTTGTGAGGAGGGTGCTCATGCCCGGCAGCCTAGTCCCGCTCCACCACGCGCACGCCCGACTCGCCCGCGATAACCACGCGCCGGGCCAGGCCCAGGAACAGCCCGTGCTCCACCACGCCGGTGATCTGCGATAGGTCGCGGGCCAGGGAGTAGGGGTCGGAGATGCCTTCGAATGTGCAGTGGAGGAGGTAGTTGCCCGCATCGGTCACGAACGGGGCATCGGATGCGTCTTCGCGGCGCACGGCCCGGCAGCCAAGGGCCTCGACGCGGTCGCGGGTGAGCGTCCAGCCGAACTGCACGACCTCCACCGGCAGGGGGCTGTGCGTGCCGAGGCGCTGCACGACCTTGCTCTCGTCCGCCACGAAGATCTCCTGATCGGTGGCCAGGGCAACGATCTTCTCGTACAGCAGCGCGCCGCCCATGCCCTTGATGGCGTCCAGGCCCGGGAGCAGTACCTCGTCGGCCCCGTCTATCGTCACGTCGAGCCGGGGGCACTCTTCGAGGGTGGTGAGGGGGATGCCCACTTCGCGGGCGAGGCGCTCGGTCTTCTTCGAGGTGGGCACGCCTCGGATGTCGAGGCCCATCTCGCGCACGCGGCGGCCTAGCTCGCGCACTGCGGGCTCAGCGGTCGAGCCTGTGCCCAGGCCCACGACCATCCCGCCGCGCACGTACTCCACGGCCCTCAGCGCCGCCTTTCGCTTCAGCCCGTCACGCTCCGACCCCGGCATTGCCCCCTCCTCTCACGGCCCCCGAAATGCGTCAGGGGCGGGACCTTGTCCCCGCCCCCGATAGTATAGCGTAAACGTGGGTTGTGAGAGGTCGCTAGTCCCTCGGCATGGTGATGATGCCAAGCTGCAGGGCCAAAGTGGTCGCCTCCAGCTTCGAGTGCACGCCCATCTTCTTGATGATGTTCTGGATGTGCGTGCGCACGGTGTTGGGGCTGAGCACGAAGATCTCGCTGATAGCGTCGTTGCTGCGGCCCCGGGCCAGTTGCTCCAGGATCTCTATCTCGCGGGCCGACAGCCTGCCGCGCAACGCCTCGGCCTGCTGCTCGCGCTGCTGCTGGCGGTGGAAGTGCGACAGGATGCGAGGGATCATGAATGGCGGCACCACAGGCTCGCCCTCCGACGCGGTGCGCACCGCCTGCACCACCTCGCTCAGCGCTTGCTGCTTGGTGATGTAGCCCGCAGCGCCCGCCGCGATCGCCTCGGCCATGACTGCCTCGCCCGTGTCGGCAGTGAGCACGACCACCGTCGTGTTCTGGCCCTCGGCGCGCAGGCCCTGGATGACCTCCAGCCCCGTCAGGCCGGGCATGTGGTAGTCCACCAGCAGAATGTCGGGCTTGGTCTCGAGGGCCATCTGCAGGCCCTCGTCGCCGGTGAACGCCATGCCCACGACCTTGATGTCGGGCTCCATGTCGAGCACGACGCGCAGCATCTCAGTGAACACCGGCTGGTCGTCCACCACCACTACGCGGATAGGCCCCTCGCGGGGCGGTTTCTCTTCGGTTGCTTCTACGTGTCCGTTCTCTTCGAAAATTGCGCCGTTTGTCATGCTGTTGGTGCCTCTTCGCCGGCTTGCGTTGCGGCCGGGCTGACTTCCACGCCGTCGTTGTCCGGCCCTGTTGTTGCGTGTCCGTTGCGGCCGTTGCCCGAACGGGCTGCCCGGCCGTTGTCGTTACCGTTGCTGTGGCCGTTGGGGGTAGAGTGCCCGTTCCCCCCGGCCGTGAGCGCTACGTGCTCGTCGTCCCGGGCGATTGCCGCGGCGCCGTTGCCCCTGCCGTTGGGGCGAACGCGCCTCTGTGCCGTGCTCGCGGTGCTCGCTGCGACCTCGGCTGGCTCGGCGGTGTCTATTACTTCTTCGTCGCCGTCGTGAACGATGAGCGGCACGCTCACCTCGGCGATGGTGCCCTTACCAGGCGCGGGCTGCAGCTTGAGCCTGCCGCCGTGCGCTTCCACTATCTGGTGGGCGATGTACAGACCCAGGCCCGATCCGGGGATGGCGACCGTCTCCTTGCGCTGGATGCGGCTGAAGCGGTCGAACAGGCGCGGCACGTCCTCGGGGTCGATGCCGATGCCGTGGTCGCGCACGTAGATGATGGCTGCATCGTCCAGAGCGTTTGCACGCAGCCTCACCTCGATAGGCCCGCCCTGCGGCGAGTACTTGATGGCGTTAGACAGCAGGTTGTTCAGCACCTGCTTGAGGCGGGTCGGGTCGGCGCGCACCGGCAGCCGCTCGGGGCCTTTCACGCTGATGGTGTGGCGGCGGGTGGTCAGCTGGTGGTCCTTCACCACCGCGTCGGTCAACTTGCGCAGGTCGGTCTCCACGAAGCGGTGGCTCAGGCCGCCCGCGTCGAGCAGCGAGATGGCGAGGATGTCGTCGATCAGCGTCATGAGGTGCTGGGCCTCGCCCTGGATGGCGGTGAGGAACTCGCTGCGCTGGCCCTCGTTCAGGCTGTTGGAGTGCTCCTTGAGCGCGCCTGCGTAGTTGTATACGTAGGACACCGGGGTCTTCAATTCGTGGGAGATCATGCCCGCGAACTCCGACTTCATCCGGTCGACTTCCTCGATGCGCCTGCGCGCCTCCGACTCGATCTTGAGGGCGGACTGCAGCTCGTAATTGGCCTTTTCAAGCTGGCCCTGGGTGGCGGCCAACTTCTCGGCCTCCTCGCGGGCGCTCTTGAGCAGGGCTTCGTTCTCGGCCGCGGCCTGCGACAGCCTGCGCCTCATCGCCTCGAGCACGCTGGCAAGCTCGCCGATCTCGTCACGCGAGCGCACGGCGATGGCGGTCTGCAGGTCGCCCTGCGTGATGCCCTGGATGCTGCGCATCAGCCGCCTGAGGGGAGAGGTGAACCCCTCGGTCAGCAGGGTCACGGCCATCAGCGCGCCGATCACGCCCACCAGCGACCACAGCAGAAGCTGCGTCGAGATCTCCTCCACGCGGGCGCCGAGCGCTTCCTGCGACTCGGATACCTGCTGGTTCTTCTTGACGATAAAGCTCTCGGTCGTGTTGATCAGGGCAAGGCGTGCGGTCTCGCCCTGCAGGCGCATCGCGCTGAGCTGCGCGGGGCTTTTGCCCTGGCCTACAAGCTCTATGGTCTGGTCGGCAAGCTGGGTGTAGGTGGCCGCCGCGTTCGCGATGTTCTCAAGCGTCTGGCGGTCTTCCTCGGTGGTCAGCAGGGGGGTGATGTTGTTGAGCGCATCTGTCTGCTGGTTGATGGCGTCGTTGTACTCCACGAGCAGGCTGAGGTCGGGGTTGACCTCGTAGGTGCGCGCGGCCACTATCTGGCGCTGCACCCCGGCACGGAGATTATTGGCCTGGAGAAGGATACTCTGGTCGCGGCTGATGAGGTCGGCGTAGCGGCGGTTGATGTCCGAGATGGTGACGAGGAAGAGGAACACCAGCACGACCGCCACGGCAATAAGGGCCAGGTATCCGGCTAGTATTTTGTGGCGTATGCGCATAAGCAATTAGAGACGTGAAACGAGAAACTGAGCGCGAGACCGCGACCCGAATGCTGCGTGGGCGACCGATTCGGTCTGATGCCCGCAAACCCGGCCGGCCCATGAGCCGGTCCATCCACTTTCTCGGATTTCCTGCCTCTTGCCGGGGCCGCACGTCGCGCACCGTTGCACGTCGCTGCTTGGCACGACTAATAGTGCCATGCAGCCAGGGCACATCGACCCCACACCCGGCGATTATAGCAGTGTCACAAGAGTACTGTCAAGTTGGGCTACGTAAATTTCCGTACCTTTTGGTACTACGGAAGGCTGATTAATTGGGCCGGTCCTAATACCGGGACTCTGCGGATAGTGTGCTCTCCGTGCCCGCGGGGGTGGATGGCGGCGGCGGAAGTGCCGTAAAATAGGCGCGAAACCCCTGCACGCGGTGTGGCACAGAAATTAGCAGGGAGGTCATCCAGCCAGCGCGGGGCAACACCGGACCGGACCTCGGGCCCTGACCTCTATCGGGCTGCCCCGGTGCGGCATACCCGCGCCCCTGCCCGGCGCTCTCGCAGCCGCCGGGTCACCGACCTACGCCGTCTGCGCCCGGCCCCTGCCGCACGCGGGCAACCACCTGTACGGAGCGCATGGAGAATATAGACCTGCTGCTGGACCTGGCCCTGACGATGGCCGCGGCGCTGCTTGGCGGCTTTATCGCCCAGCGGCTGCGCCAGCCGGTCATCCTGGGCTACCTGATTGCAGGCATCGCGGTCGGCCCCTACACCCCCGGGCTTGTGACCAATGTGGAGCGCGTGCAGACGCTCGCCAACTTCGGCGTGGCGCTGCTCATGTTCGCGCTGGGCGTCGAGTTCTCTCTTGAGGCGTTGAGGCGGGTGCGCCGGGTGGCCGTGCAGGGCGGCATTATCCAGATAGTGCTCGTGATCCTGCTCGGCTCGCTCCTCGGCCTGGCGCTCGGCTACTCCCTGACAAGCTCCATCTACCTGGGCGGTATCATCGCCATCTGCAGCTCTATTCTCATGCTCAAGCTGCTAGGCGCGCGCGACGAGATGGAGTCGGTGCAGGGGCGCATCGCTATCGGCACGAGCATCGTGCAGGACATCAGCATGGTCGCGCTGATCGTGATCCTGCCCTCGCTGTCCGTGGGCATCGGCCCGGAGCTGATCGGCGCGGCGGGCTTCGCGCTGCTCAGGGGCGGGGGCTTCCTCGCGTTGGCCTACATTGTGGGCACGCGGGTTGTGCCGCCCCTGCTGGCTCACATCGCACGGGCCGGGTCGCGCGAGCTGTTTATCTTGTCGGTGGTGGCTATCGCCGCGGGCATGGCGGTGCTGGGGCAGTTCGCCGGGGTGTCGTTCGCGCTGGGTGCATTCGTGGGTGGGCTGGTGGTGTCGGAGTCGGACTACAGCAGCAACGTGCTGGACGAGGTAATCCCCATCCGTGATGTGTTCGCCAGCCTGTTCTTCGTGTCGATCGGCATGCTGATGAACCCGGCGTTCCTGGTGTCGCACCTGCTGGAGATCTCGGTGCTGGTGGTGGGCATACTGCTGGGCAAGTTCGCCATCGCGGGCATGGTGGTGCGGCTGTTCGGTTACCCCGCGGATGTCGCTCTACGTAGCGCACTGCTGCTCGCCCAGATCGGCGAGTTTTCTTTTGTGCTGGCCGGGGTGGGTCTGCACTCGGGCGTGATAAGCGACGAGTTGTACTCGGTGGTGCTCGCCGCGGCACTGGTCACGCTGCTCATCAATCCGATTCTGGTGAACAACAGCGACCGCATCGTTACGACGGTCGATGGCGTGAGGCCGTTCGTGCGACGCCTCGCCCCGTGGGTGTCGAGGCCCACCTCGCTGGAGGCCGAGAGCGTGGTCGCCGTCGAGGCAACCGAGGAGCAGCGACTGGCCGCCCTGCGCCGCCACGTGATCGTGTGTGGGTACGGCAGGGTGGGGCAAGAGATAGCCCGGGCACTCCAGAGGCGCAACTTCCAGTTCGTGGTCATCGACTTCAACCCTCGGCGCGTGATGGAGGCCCGGCGGGCCGGTTGCCTGGCCATCCTGGCCGATGCCACGAACACGGCTGTGCTAACTCGCGTAAACCTGGGTCAAGCTCGCATGATCGCCGTCACGATGCCCGATCTGCCCAGCGCGGAGCAGACGGTGCGCGCGTCCCGCTCGGTGAGCACGCGGCCGCGTATCGTCGTTCGCGCGCACGAGGCACGCAACATCGGCTACCTCAAGCAGGCCGGGGCGCATGAGGTAGTGCAGCCCGAGTTCGAGGCGGGGCTTGAGATGGTGCGGCAGGCGCTGCGCAGCTTCGGCGTGTCGGCGCTCGAGACGCAGGGGCTGCTGGGCGGCAGGCGGCAGGAGCACTACGGCGGTCGCCCGGCCGAGCAGCCGTCGAGCGACGAAGGGCCCTGGGGTTAACGAGGTTAACACAGCCCCTTCCAGAGAAATCCCGGATGTGTATAACTCGCTCTGTTGCCTGTTGACGTGGGGCCACCGCGCCACTATACTGATGTTACTTCGAAGTTGCGGGTTCGCCCGAGAACGCGGAGGAACAGAAGCCCGGACGGTCCGCAAGGATTGTACGGGTTTTCTGTTTTCGCGCGCCTCTCAATTCCCTCGCTGTTCTCTCCACCAGAACGCACTCGTAAGCGGCCCTAAGGCCTCGTCTGGCACGCCCCTTGCACCCTTACTACACGGCTGCATCGCATCTACGCGAGCGCAAGAACGACGAAGGAGACGTGACAGATGGCTATTAGAACTTTGCAGGACAAATTCCTCCACGAACTGAAAGATATCTACGATGCCGAGCACCAGTTCCTACAGGGGCAGGAGCTTATGCTGAGGAACGCGAGCGACGGCACGCTCAAGCAGATGATCACCCGGCACATCGACGAGACCCGCCAACAGATTTCGAACCTCGAGCAGGTTTTCAACCTGATGGGCCAGAAGGCGGAGAGGGTCATGTGCGACGGCGCCAAGGGCATCGTGTCCGAGGGCCAGAAGTCGATCAAGGAGACCTCCGGCTCGCCCGAGCTAACAGACCTCGCCATCCTGGGCGGCGCCTCCAAGGTGGAGCACTACGAGATCGCGACCTACCGCGGCCTGGTCGCGGGAGCCCAGCTGATGGGCCAGCGCGACGTGCTGAACCTGCTGCAGCAGAACCTCCAGCAGGAAGAGCAGACTGCCCGCATGATCGAGCAGACCGAGGCCCAGATGCTGCAAATGGCAATGGCGTCGCCCGGCCTGACGGGCAGCGCGGACTACAACCAGCCTACGGGCTAGGACCGAAAGGCTCGGCAATCGATATGCCACTGCAGGGGGCACGCTCGTGCCCCCCTTTATCCCTCGCAATTAGAAGGTGGTACATATGGCAAAGCCAATAGGAGAGCAGGTGGTCGTGATAACCGGGGCGTCATCGGGCATAGGGCGAGAAACTGCCCTGCGCCTCGCCTCGAAGGGAGCGCGGGTGGTCGTGTCGGCCCGGCGCGAGGAGCATCTTGACGACCTGATGAACGAGATCACGTCGGCGGGTGGGCAGGCGGTGTCGGTCCCGGCCGACGTGTCGCTGTACGAGGATGTGCGCAATCTCGCCTCGGCCGCGGTGGACCAGTACGGCCGCATCGATACATGGGTGAACAATGCCGGGCAGTACCTGGTCGGCGAGTTCGAGAAGACCAACATCGAGGAAGCACGGCGGCTGTTCGACACTAACTTCTGGGGAGAGGTACACGGCACGAAGGCGGCGCTCGAAGTCATGCGCAGGCAGGGCGAGGGCACGATCATCAACGTGACCTCGGTGGCGGGCGAGCGGGCGTTGCCCCTCACGTCGTTCTACTCGGCGTCGAAGGCGGCGCTGAACGGGCTGTTCGAGTCGATCCAGTCGGAGATCACAGACGAGAACATCAAGATCAGCATCGTGATGCCCGCTTCAGTTGACACGCCGCTGTTCGCCCAGGCGCGCACCAAGGAGGGCGTGCAACCGCAGCCCTACCCGCCGGTGTACCCGCCCTCCGAGGTGGCGAGCGCCATCGAGAAGATGGCCGAGAACCCGCGCAGCCGCATCTTCGCCGGGCCTGCCGGGTGGTTCTTCGCGGCCGGAAACGCCTTCGTACCCGGCGCCCTGAACCGCTTCCTACGCGCCACGAAGTCGCTTGTGCTGTCCGACAGGAGGCCCATCGACGCAAAGGGCAACCTCTACGAGCCGATGCCCGAGGTACCGCCGGTGGAGACGGGCGGCTGGCGCGGCAAGCGCTACAAGGCGGCCGAGTTCGCGGCTCGCGCGGCGGCCTTGTTGGGGGCGTTCTTCCTGGTTCGGAGGCTGGTGGGCAGGCGTTAGCGGCATCGCCCTTCCACTATCAGACCAATTGTGGAAAACTACCCACCCGGGCTATTGACAGCGGCCCTGGGGCAGGGTATACTGCGGTCACTTCGAGGTTACGGGCTCGCCCGCAAACGCGAAGGAACAGAGGCCCGGACGGTCCGTCAGGATTGTCTGGGTTTTCTGTTTTCCGTGCGCACTATTCCCTCCGACATTAGCGGGCGTCACAATCCCCAGCCCGCCTGCGCGGGCTCGCCTATGTCGAGCCTGCGACAACGCGTGCCCGTTACTGTAATGTTTCCGTAACATCCTTTATGCCGTGGTAAACCGGCGGCAGTATGCTATGGGTGGGTGAGAAGCACGGCGCGGTGCACGGCCTGATGCTCTCGCCCTCGCGGCATAACAACGAAGACATACTATCGGGGCCGCGGCGCGCACCGTTCGCGCCTATGGACCCCGGAGAAGCGGTGATATAATGACCCAGCAGCATACCCAAAATGTCCCAAACAATAACGCAATCATGCAGGCGGTGCGGGCGGCCGCGCTTCGCCCGCCGCTGCCCCTCACGCGGGAGGACAGCCAGTTGAACGCCGGTACGCAGACTATCCTCGTGGTGGAGGACGAGCCGAGCATTGTGGAGGTCGTCGCCGCCTACCTGCAGCGCGAGCTGTTCAAGGTGGTCACGGCCACCGACGGCGAGCAGGCCCTGCGCATGGTGGCCGAGCACGCCCCCGACCTGATCGTGCTCGACGTGATGCTACCGCGCCTCGACGGGCTTGAGGTGTGCCGCCGGGTGCGCGCCACCTCCAACACCCCCATCATCATGCTGACCGCGCGGGGCGACGAGACCGACAAGCTTGTCGGCCTGGGCATCGGGGCCGACGACTACATGACCAAGCCGTTCAGCCCGCGCGAGCTTGTGGCCCGCATCAAGGCGGTGCTGCGCCGAGCGGCCGCGGCCGCCCCGCCCGAGCCGGGAGCCGACTCGGTGCTGCGCTTCCCCGGGCTGAAGATCAACCCGCGCACCCGCACTGTCGAGACCGAGGCGGGCCAGGTAGACCTCACGGCCAAGGAGTTCGACCTGCTGTACTTCCTGGCGAACCACCCGCAGGAGGTCTTCACCCGCGCCCAGTTGCTCGACCAGGTGTGGGACTATACCTACTTCGGCGATACATCGACCGTGACGGTGCACGTGCGCCGCCTGCGCGAGAAGGTGGAGCCCGACCCCATGCGGCCCCGCTACATCAAGACCGTATGGGGCGTGGGCTACAAGTTCGAGAAGTAGATAGAGAGGACCACACGCCGATGACGACCCCCACGACCGGACAGGTGAGAACACGAGTGCCGTACCTCGGCTGGGTAGGCTGGGCAGTCGGCGGCCTCGCGGTGGCCCTTGTCGTCGCGTTGGTCTACGCCTGGGTCACGCTGAACCCTCCGGCCAAAGATCTGCGCGACCTGACGCAGTTCCTCCTCATCTCGGGCGGCGTGTCGATCCTGCTCGGCGCGGTGGGGTTCCGGCTGGGGCTGGGCACGCGCGTGCCCTCGCTCGCCATCACGATGGCGGTGGTATACCTGGTGGGCGTGGCGGTGGTCGCGGTGAACGTCATCTACACCTCGATGATGATGTTCCTCAACCAGGAGCACGACCTGCCGCTTATCATGATCCTGCTGCTCTTCTCGGCTGTGCTGTCGCTGTTCTTCGCCGTGCTGCTGGCGCGCAGCATGGTGTCGCGCCTGCACCAGCTGCTGGCGATGTCGCAGCGGGTGGCCTCGGGCGACCTTACCGCCCGCGTGCAGGTGAATTCGCGTGACGAGATCGGGCGGCTGGGTGCTGCGTTCAACGCGATGGTCGAGCAGCTTGCCCAGTCGCAGGAGCAGCGCGCCCGGCTCGAAGCCTCGCGCCGCGACCTGATCGCCGCGGTGTCGCATGACCTGCGCACGCCCCTTGCCTCGATGCGCGCCATGGTTGAGGCGCTGAATGATGGGGTGGTGAGCGACAGCGACACGGTGTCGCGCTACCTGCACACTATCCAGAGCGAGACCCAGCACCTCACCGGGCTGATCGACGACCTGTTCGAGCTCTCGCAGATCGATGCGGGCGCGCTGCAGCTTCACCTCGAGCCGACATCATTGGCCGACCTGGTGTCGGACGCGCTGGAGAGCATGAGGGCGCAGGCCGAGCAGCGCAATGTGCGCCTGGCAGGGGAGGTGGAGGGCGACCCGCCGCGCCTGCCGCTCGACGCGCCGAGGATGCAGCGCGTGCTGTACAACCTCATCCAGAACGCCATCCGCCACACGCCCGCCGACGGCACCGTCACACTGACCGTTCGCGGCGCGCCGAGCCACGTCGAATTGACCGTGGCCGACACAGGCGAGGGCATTCCTACGCCCGACCTGCCCTACGTGTTCGACCGTTTCTACCGGGGCGAGCGCGCCCGCACGCGCGACCGCCGCGAGGGAGGCACGGGCGCGGGGCTTGGGCTTGCGATAGCCCGCGGCATCATCGAGGCACACGGCGGCACCATCAGCGCGGAGTCGAGGCCGGGAAGCGGCGCCTGCTTCCGGGTGGTGCTGCCCGCGGCGGTGCGGGCTGCTGCGGTGACTATCCGCCCGTAGCCGACCCCCGATCTCACACCTGAGTGCTTATATACCCCGGCGCGGAGTGCTATACTACCTGTAGGGATGCGACCGCCGGGTAACACCGCGGACCCGGAATCGTTCTATACTTCGGGCCCGCTTTCTTCTGCCCGCAACTCTGCTCCGGCGGGGCAGCCGGGCGATTTCGGCAGGTGTGGTACGCATCCTGCACCGGGGCATGGCGGCCCGCGTATAGATATGTAACGCGATTGACTTGCTGCCTCCGGCCTGGTAGACTCATAGGAATGTCCAAAATTGGACCGCTAAAGGAAAAACATGACCCGAATACTAGATAAAGTGACCTGCCCGGATGACCTCTGGACGATGTCGCTCGACCAGCTTGAGCGCCTGTCTGAGGAGGTCCGCCAGGAGATCATCGCGACGATCAACCTGGTCGGCGGCCACTACGCGTCCAACCTGGGTACAGTCGAGCTTACGGTCGCCCTGCATCACGTCTTTCACTCGCCCGTCGACAAGATCGTGTGGGACGTGGGGCACCAGGCCTACCCGCATAAGCTGCTCACCGGGCGGCGCGACCGCTTCAATACGATTCGCCAACTTGGTGGCTTGAGCGGCTTCCTGTCGCGCGAGGAGAGCGTGCACGACGCGTTCGGCGCGGGCCACGCCTCGACCTCTATTTCGGCGGCTTTTGGTATGGCCGTGGCGCGCGACCTGAAGGGCGAGCACAACAACGTCGTAGCCGTGATCGGCGACGGCGCGCTTACCGGCGGCATGGCCTACGAGGCGCTGAACAACGCGGGCCACTCCGACCGCCCCTTCATCGTCATCCTGAACGACAACGAGATGTCCATCGCGCCCAACGTTGGCGCCCTCGCCAAGTACCTGTACGCCGTGCGCACCGACCCGCGCTATGACAGCGCAAAGGACGCGCTGGAGAGCGTCATCGGGCACCTGCCGTTTGGCGACCGCATCATCGACTGGGGCAAGCACGTGAAAGACTCCGTCAAGGAGTTCATGGTGCCAACCATGATCTGGGAGGAGCTTGGCTTCATCTACCTCGGCCCGGTGGACGGGCACGACGTGCGCCAACTCGTGCCGGCGCTCGAGGCCGCCAAGCAGTGTAAAAAGCCGGTATTCGTACACGTGATCACCGTGAAGGGTAAGGGCCACGACGTGGCCGAGGAAGACGCGGTGAAGTGGCACGCGGTGGCCCCTCCGGGCGCGCCGGGCGCTCCCAAGCCGACCGCGCCCAAGTTCCAGGACGTGTTTGCCCAGGCGCTCATCAAGGCGGCACACGAAGACCCTTCGATCGTGGCGATCACCGCCGCGATGCCCGACGGCACATCGCTGAACAAGTTCCAGCAGGTGTTCCCCGACCGCACCTTCGACGTGGGCATAGCAGAGCAGCACGCCGTGACGTTCGCGGCTGGCCTGGCCTGCGAGGGCATCAAGCCTGTGTGCGCCATCTACTCGACGTTCCTGCAGCGCGCCTACGACCAGGTGATCCACGACGTGTGCATCCAGAACCTGCCGGTGGTGTTCGCCATGGATCGCGGCGGCGTGGTGGGCGACGACGGGCGCACGCACCAGGGCGTGTTCGACATCTCGTACCTGCGCCCCATCCCCAACATAGTGCTGATGGCCCCGAAAGACGAGAATGAGCTACAGCACATGGTGTACACCGCCGTGAAGCACAACGGCCCCATAGCCTTCCGCTTCCCGCGCGGCAACGGCTACGGCGTGACTCTGGACGAGAAGCTGCACACCCTCCCGATCGGCAAGGCCGAGGTGCTGCGCAAGGGCAGTGACATCGCCATCGTGGCCTACGGCAACCCGGTCAATTCGGCGCTCGCCGCGGCCGACATGCTGGCCGCCGAGGGGATCGAGGCCGCGGTGATCAACGCCCGGTTCGCGAAGCCCCTTGACGAGGAGCTGCTGGCCAATCTGGGCGCCAACTTCAAGCGCATCCTCACGGTGGAGGAAGGCTCGCTGCCGGGCGGCTTCGGCGACGCGGTACTCGAGTTCTTCCACAAGCACGACAACCTGGTCGAACCGGCCATCCGCACACTCGGCCTGCCCGACGAGTTCATCGACCACGGACCGCAGGCGCTGTGGCGCGACCGGTTCAACCTGTCGGCCGAGGGCATCGTGCGCGAGATCAAGCAGCACTTCGCCGGCATGTTCGAGGAGCGCGCGGCCCTCGCCCGAGTGACCCGGGGCTAACGCTCCAACCAGGCACAATATGAGCGGGTGGGCACTGTCATGTGTCCACCTTTTTGCTTGCCCTCCAGGGGATGCTCGGCGGCCCCTGGAGGGCACGCTTCAGCGCCGCCTTCATCCCACCGGGCGTATCCCACATGCTCTCGATCCACCAGGTTGCGCCCACCTCGCTATACTCCTGCACCACGGCAGCCGCCTTCTCAGGGTCGTTGATTGGAGTAACTCCCTCAACGATGATGTCGAATGGGCCTTGCTCGGTGCGGTTCTCGTCCACGAACTTCCGGATGTCCCGTATGTCCTCGGGCGTGGGGTTCTCGAAGTGGCCCTCGGCGGTCATCTTGGCGGCGATCAGCCCGTCGTATCGCAGGGGGCGGCGCATCGATGCCGGCCTGGGCCACGCGCCTACTACCCAGATAGGGATGCGAGGCTGCTGTACGGGCGTGTACAGCCAGCCCTTGCCCCAGTTCACCCTGTAGTGCTGCCCGGTGTACTTGAACGGCTTGCCGCTCCAGAAGCGCGTCACAAGCTCCAGCCCTTCGTCCAGCAGTTGGGCGCGCACTTTACGGTCGGTGGCCTCGCCTACACTGCCGAAGCCGGTGTCCGTCGCGCCGAGGCCAGCGCACAGTATCGCGCGGCCGTTTGACAGCCTGTCGAGCGTCGCCAGTTCGCTCGCCAGCTTCCAGGGCCTGCGCCGCGACACCGGGGTGAGCAGCGTGCCCAGGCGAATTCGCTCGGTGCGCACGGCGCAGGCCGCGAGCGATACCCACGGGTCGGTGCCGTACACGCCGTCCGCCACGAACACCCCGTCCCACCCGGCCGCTTCCAGTTCCTCGGCGAACTTGATATGCTCCGCCACATCGCCGCCGGGAACGACAAAACCGAATCTCATGGCTTACACCTCCTTACCGGAAACCCAGTGTAGCGCCGCGCTCCTGACAGCTTGTGTCATGTTTTATAGTGGAGTGTGTTTCGAGCCGAGAGAATACTGCACATCGGCGCGGGAGCCAAAAAGGTCCGTGGCGCCGTCACCCTGGACATCAACCCGCGCCACAACCCCGACGTGGTGTGGGACCTGAACGAGTTCCCTTACCCCTTCGCCGACGGCGAGTTCGACATGGTGCTATGCGAGCACGTGATCGAGCACCTGCAGAACGTCATCCGCGTGATGGAGGAGTTACACCGCATAACGCGGCCGGGAGGACGCGTGGTGGTGCGGGTGCCCCACTTCTCCAGCCTCAACTTCAACACCGACCCGACGCACGTCCACGCCTTCTCCTCGCGCAGCTTTGACTACCTGTGCGTGGGCACTCCCTATGAGCGCTACGACTACTCCACGGTGCGCTTCCGAAAGCTGGTGGGCCGGATGGACATGCAGCCGCGCACGGCGATCAACCGCATGCTAATGCGGGCGATCAACGCGATCCTGCCGTTCTACGAGGAGCACCTAGCGTACATAGTGCCGGGGCAGGAGCTGCTGTTTGTGCTGGAGGTGGTGAAGGGGGGCCCGGGAGCTACTCGGGGATGATGAAGAGCTCCACCGGCTCGAAGCCGTAATCGCCCATGCGGCTCGGCACGAACTCGGCGCGGGCCGACTCAGCGGGCACGATCTTTTCGCCGAACGGGCCGCCGGGGATGTAGGAGGCGACCAGCAGGGGCGTCATGTTGCCGTTGCTCTCGACCATGGTTGCGCGGACGGTGTAGTCGCCCAGCGGCACGTCGAAGATGGTGGCGGTGGCGACCTCATCGCCCTCGATGTCGCGGGTGACGACCTCTCCCACGCTGCCGTCGAGTAGGGGGCCTGTAGGCGTTAGCTCGACGCGAACGACCGCGCCGTCGGGATAGACGAACGGCTCGACAAGTTGGCCGTTGCCGTAGAACATGTAGTATTGCCCCTCGCTGCTCACGTCGATCACCCCGCCGTAGTACGAGTCGGCGGCTTTGGGGCGGGTCTTTGCGGTGGGTTTGGTGCCTGACAGGCGAAGGACGAAGTCCTTGGTCAGCCCGTTGGCGGCGTCCTGGCTCGGAGTGTCTATGCCGTCGGCAGGGTGGAGCCAGATGTTGTAGTGGCGGTCGTTGTACTCGATGCTCGCGTATGCCTTGATCTCGTACACGCCGCCCGGGACGGGCTGGGCATATTGCCCGGCCTCGTCCACAGCGGTCTCGAAGTAGGTGTTCGCGCCGGCACCCGTAGTGCCCCAGATGGTGACGTGCGCGTTAGTAAGGCGATTGCCCGCCTCGTCGGTCACCCTTCCGGCGATGACGCCGGGAGCAAATCCGTCGGGCAGTGTCGTTTCGGGTGTAGGCAGGGCCGGGGCGGTAGTAGAGGTTGGCTCAACGATAGCCTGCTGGGTCTCGGCGGTCGGCGTCGGCGAGGCGGGCCCGGGCTCGCCCGCACAAGCCGACAGGGCCAGGGCCACAAATATTAGCAATAGCAACACGCGCTTCATTGGTCGTTATCTCCTATAATGTATGGGTGCCCGGCACCCGGTTTACTATGTTGAGAGATCTATATGTGGAATGGGTTAGTGTGATATCCACGCGCATGATAGCGGTCGCGGGCGGGCCTGGGCATTATGCAAAGGGCGTGATTGCAGTTGCAACAAAAGGTGTAGGGCGTACGGCAGGGGGACGATGAGCACAGAGGGCCGCAAAGCAGATCACATCCGCATCTGCCTCGAAGAGGACGT
>DASTEB010000145.1:0-5904 GCA_035710025.1 Chloroflexia bacterium | reverse complement strand
GGCCACACCCCGGCGCGCATCGACGTCGTGCCCGGCGCGCTGCGCGTGATCACCGGCCCCGGCGAGCACGTCACCACACCGCCCTCGAAAGGCCGTCCCGTGGGCGAGCCGCCCGAGCACCGCCTGCGCGAGAACTAGGCGCGTTCTACCGCGAGAACTAGGCGCGTTCTACGGCGCTACCACACTTTCTTCTCGAAGCGGTCGCCGATGATGGGGTACTTGAAGCGCCTGCCCATCAGCACCATCAACGCGGCGAACAGCCCGTAGAGGATGCTGAGGACGAACCATGCGCCGAACAGACACAGACCAACGACAACGCCCGTGTTTAGCTCGGCGATATTCTGCCCGCGGAACAGGTTGAAGATCGCAAACCCGCCGCTCGCGCTGAGCAGCAGCACGACCGTGAAGTTGATCGCCAGCACGATCACCTGGTAGCAGCCCGCTTGCTCTGCGTGGAAGCGCACCTCGGGCGAGCGCTTGCTGTACAGCCAGATGATGCCGGTGACCGCCAGCGACACGAAGAACGTCACGCCGAACAGGCTGAAGCCGATGGCACCGTGCGCCAGGGCCGACAGCGCCCGCTCGGCGCTCTTGTCCACCACCTGCACAGCGGGGTGAGGCTCGCTGCCCGGCGGAGGCGGGGGCTGCTGGTAGGGATAGTTCGGGTTGGGGGGCGGTTGTTGGTACATGACTATGATGTTTCGGCAATTGTCAGGCCGCTATATTGCCTATCGAATGACATGGATGTGCGCCCGTGGAGCGCCCGGCGGATAAATCCGCGGGCTACACTTACGAAGTCCGGCCTGCGCCGGACTGCGGCCGGGCACTTCGTGCCGGCCATCTACGAGCAGGACAGTGCCGGTAGTCTGGCGGGGCCTCTGTGAGAGACAGTCGGCCGCAGGGCCGACTTTGTAAATGTAGCCCGCGGATTTATCCGCCGGGCGCTCTCTCCGCGCCGCGATGTTGGGACCACTACCCAAGTCTGCCGGGTACAAGCACATCCCTACAACTCCGTATTTAATTCCACCCGCACGTCCGGGGTCGCGACCGCGACCGTGCCGAACAGCGGTCAGCGGCGCTGGAATGCCTCGACCACCTGCGTGCCCTGCTCGGGCGTCACGCCCTTCAGCGTGAAGTCGAGCCGCACGCTGTGGAACACGGTGTAGTCGGTGCGCACGGGGTTCGAGCGGTCCATATAGCCGTGGATCTTCACGTCGAGCGAGCGCAGGGGCACGTCCTGCTGGGCGGCAAGCATCTGCACAAGCTCGACCCCGCACGAGGCCACCGACGCGAGGAACATCTCGGCCGGGGTCACTTCCTCGCCCGGGAAGCCGTTCTGCACCGGGCCGTCGATGATGAAGTGGTGGTCGCGCACTGTACACAGCACCCGCCCCGGCAGGTCGGTCGAGCGCACCTGGGCATCGTACTCGCGAATGTCACTCTGAGTCTGCATCGGCGTCGTTGCCTCCCTTCGTCGTGCGTCATGCGCCAGGCTGAGCTGTGCCTACTGCATTTTGCCTAGTGCCTTCTCGTGGAAAAGTCTCTTGACAGCCTGCTCGCCACTAGTTTACTATACGCCTAACAGGTAGATACGTTACAGGCGACCCAATCACTTCGAACTTTCCCTCGAAGTAGCCGCGCTCCGGAAACGTGTAACCGTGCAAGCAAAGCCGCCCACGGTAGGCACGACTAAGGTGCGCCGGGAGCTCCCGTTACAGGGCTAGAGTGTGTCGGCAGGCGAAGACGCCGAGTCGGAGCACTCGAAGAGGCCGCACGGGCGACTGCGCGGCGAACCGGGGTGGCACCACGGGCCAGGGCATCATGCTAAGCTCGTCCTCACGATGATGAGGGCGGGCTGTTTTGTTTGCCGATGCCGGAGGTCCGGCAAAGGGGTGCTAACCCATGAAGATACTGGTGACCGAGCCGCTACACGAGGCAGGAATAGAAGAGCTACAGCGCGATTTCGCGGTGGACGTGCGCATGGGCCTTTCGCCCCAGGCGCTGATCTCCGAGCTAAAAGGCTACGACGGGGTGATTACACGCTCCGGCACCGCCGTCACCGCGGCCACGCTCGAAGGCGGCGCGGGTCGGCTCAGGGTGGTCGGCCGGGCGGGTATCGGCGTGGACAACATCGACATCAACGCCGCCACCGCGCGAGGCGTGGCCGTGGTCAACGCGCCCAACGGCAACGTGCGCGCCGCCGCCGAGCACACCATCGCGCTGATCTTCGCCCTGTCGCGCAACATCCCCCAGTCGCACAACCTCCTGCGCGAAGGCGTGTGGGGCAAAAACCACTTCATGGGCGGCGAGATCGCCGGCAAGACGCTGGGCATCGTCGGTCTGGGCAAGGTGGGCACGCAGGTGGCCCGCCTGGCCGCCGCGCTCGACATGGACGTAATCGCCAACGACCCCTTCGTGGAGCGGGTGCGCGGCGTGCCGCTCGTGCCCCTGGACGACCTGCTCCGCACAGCAGACTACGTGTCGCTGCACGTGCCCCTCACCGCCCTCACCGCTAACATGATCGGCGAGCGCGAGCTTCACATGATGAAGCGCACCGCCTTCCTGGTCAACTGCGCCCGCGGCCGCGTGGTGGACGAGGACGCGCTGTACGAGGCGTGCCGCAGCGGTCTGATCGCGGGCGCGGCGCTCGACGTGTTCGCCAACGAGCCGCTAACCGGAAGCCCCCTGCTCGGCCTGAACAACGTAATCGCTACGCCCCACCTGGGCGGCACCACGCACGAGGCCACGCGCGCATCGGCCCTCGAAGTGGCCCAGCAGGTGCGCGCCGTGCTGATGGGAGAGCAACCGACACACATCGTCAACCCCGAAGTGCTGCGCCCGGTCGAGCCGGTGGCCCCGTTCACGCTCAACCAGTGGGAGGGCTTCCGCCGCGTGGTGCTCGACTGCGACAGCACTCTCACCACCGTCGAGGGTATAGACGAGCTTGCCGCGATGAACGGCGTGCCCTACGAGGTTGCCGAGATGACGCGCAAGGCAATGGCGGGCGAGGTGCCGTTCGAGGAGGTGTTCTCGCGCCGCCTCGACCTGATCCGCCCCTCGCGCAAGCACCTCGCGGCGGTGGGTAAGTTGTACGTCAGCGCGCTGGTGGAGGACGCCGCCATGACCGCCCGCGCCCTACAGTGGCTGGGCGTGGAGGTGCGCATCGTGTCGGGCGGTTACCGCGAGGCGCTCGCCCCGCTGGCCGAGAGGCTGGGCGTTCCGCCCGACAAGGTACACGCCAACGACCTGCGCTTCGACGAGGCGGGCGAGTACGCGGGGTACGACGAGAGCAACCCGCTATCGCGCTCGGGCGGCAAGGGCGAGGTGCTGCGCTCGCTGCCCCGCGAGCCGCGCACGATGCTGGTGGGCGACGGCGCGTCGGACGCCGAGGTAGGCTGCCACGCCGAGCTATTCGTGGGCTACGGCGGGGTCGAGCGGCGCGAACCTGTGCGCAACACGGCGCCGGTGTACCTGCACGGCGAGAGCCTGGCGCCGCTGGCTATCATGGCGGCGGGCCGGGAAGGCACGTTGCGCCTGCTGGGCAACCGAACGTACCGCGGCCTCGCGGTGAAAGGCCTTGCGATCCTGCTCCGGGAGGGCGCGGCCGATTACCGCCCCGAGTACGCGCCGTTCTTCCGGCGGCTGCGCAAGTTCTGCCTGGAAGGGATGTAGAGGAGAGATACGACGATGCAGCTACGCATTCCGGGGCCGACCCCCCTCCCCGACGAAGTGCTCGACGCAATGCACAGGCCCATGATCAGCCACCGGGGCGGCGAGTTCCGCGACCTCCTGCGCGACGTGACCGAGCGCCTGCGCTGCTGTTTCCAGACCGAGCATGACGTGCTGGTCTTCCCCGGCGCGGGCACGGGCGGGCTCGAGGCCGCCATCGCCAATCTCTTCTCGCCCGGCGACGAGGTACTCGCGGTGACCGTCGGCGCGTTCGGCGACCGCTTCGCCGAGATAGCCGCCCGCTTCGGCCTGCGGGTGACACGCCTGGTGTCGCCCTGGGGGCAGGCCGCCGATCTTGACGCGCTGCGCGGCGCCCTTGCCCGGACGCACAGCGCGAAGGGAGTGCTCCTCACGCACAACGAGACGTCCACCGGCGTGCAGAACGACGTCGAGGCCGTGTCGCGGCTGCTGGACGCACGCTTGGGCTTAAGACCCCTGCTGGTGGTAGACGCGATCTCCTCGATGGGCGCGGTCGATATTCCAGTAGACAGATGGGGGATCGACGTCGCGGTGACCGCCTCGCAGAAGGCGTGGATGGCCCCGCCCGGCCTGACGATGCTATCAGTCGGCCCGAGGGCGTGGGAGGCCAACAAGCACGCCGCGCTGCCCCGCTTCTACTGGGACTTCGCCGAGGCCCGCCGCTGGCTCGACCGATGGGAGACGCCCTACACGCCCGCGGTGTCGCTCCTGTGGGGCCTGCAGGCCTCTCTCCGCCTGCTGATGGACGAGGGTCTGCCCAGCGTGTTCGCCCGCCACGAGCGCCTGCGCGACAAAGTGCGGCGAGGGGCGAGCGCCCTGGGCTACACGCCCTTCGCTCCCGACGAGATAGCCTCGCGCACGGTGACGGCCCTGCTCCCACCCGACAGTATCACGGCACCCGAAGTAACCGCCGCACTGAAGCGCGAGGGGATAGTGGTAGCGGGCGGGCAGGGTCCGCTTGAGGGCAAGATCGTGCGCGTGGGGCATATGGGCTTCGCGAGCGAGCGCGATATGGGGGAGGTGCTGGCGGCCATGGCGGCGGCGGCCGGGGTGGCCTGGGCAGACCCGCAAGGCGGTAGGACTATGCACCCAGATTCCTACGCCAAGAGCTTATCGGGCAGGAATGCAGTGCAAACCCCGAAGGGGTGACACATCGGAAAGTGGGACACAGAACTGCAGTCTGAGCGCTGTTATAGCCCGCGTCCAGGGCTCGGCCATCTTACTGGCGTCGTGCTGCCCCGGCCTTACGCCACATTCCTGCCGCGACAAAATAGGTAAGTTTACCCTTGACTTAATGTTATAAAGCACGTATACTCCAACTACAGCCAACTTCTTTGGCTTATTTGCACTCCATAGTACCCGCAATACTATTATGGTGTTCAATCGTTCCTGCCATAGTCATCCAGTCCGTTCGCTTGCTGTGTGCGCACTGTGGCGCCTCCGTACCTCCAAAAGGGTGGGGATAGGCACAACGCCTGAGTTCCATTGTGCATACCGGTTGCCGTCCACCTCGGAATCGTATGGAGGATCCAATATGTCCCAGACAATAGTCCAAATCAACTTCGACGTGAGCATTCCACACGACGCCTTTGAGCAGGCCGTAATGCCCGATAGCGGAACGATAGCTGCCGTCGACGGCTTACAGTGGAAAATATGGGCGATGAACGACGCCACGCAAGAATTCGCCGGCACCTATCTGTTCACGAATGAGGCCACAGCAGATGCCTACGTGAACGGACCAATCGTCGCTAATCTCAAGGCAGCGCCGGTATTCAGCAATGTTGTCGTTAGAAGCTATGCTGTTATGGAAAGGCTCACAGCTATTACCCGAGGTCCTATCAAGGAGGCCCCGGTGATGGCGTAAGACCTGCCACCGCGTCGCTCACCTATGAAGCCTATCCTTCGAAGGATAGGCTTCATTTTTGTAGCCGCTTTGTGCCTGTTCGACAGGCGGTGGTTAGTGGGTAATGACAAAACGAGCAGGGTCTTTGAAGAACGAAGCTTACCACTCCATCTAGTAGAGTTGGGGTGAGCAGGATGAGTATGTCGTGCGGCGCACTCGCTGCCACAACCTATTGCCATGCTGCTACAACTATGCTACAATCCCTCGTGGTAAGAACCGGCACGTAGGGTGTATCAAGGTACTGCCGCTTTCCTCCCCGGTCGCGCGCACGCCCTGTACAAGTCCGGAGGCCT
>DASTEB010000144.1:0-5311 GCA_035710025.1 Chloroflexia bacterium | reverse complement strand
CTGGCCGGGTTTGATGCCGTGCTGCTCGCGAACAACCACGTGCTCGACTACGATGTGGAAGCGCTGCTCGAGATGCTCGAACGGTTGGAGCGCGCAGGCACCCCATACACAGGAGCCGGGCGCAACCTGCAGGAGGCATCTCGGCCCGTCGTGCTTCACGTGAGGGGCCTCACGGTCGGCCTCGTGGCCTTCACGGACAACGAGCCGGGCTGGGCGGCAACCATACTGGCGCCGGGCACCAACTGGATACCGGTCACGCTTGAGGAGCGCACGCTCGGGCCTGTGCGTGCTAGCGTGGCTCGTGCTCGCGAAGCGGGCGCGCAACTCGTTATCTTCTCTATCCACTGGGGGCCGAACATGGTGCAGCGCCCCTCCGGACTATTCCGCCGGTTTGCGCGAGCCGTGATAGACGCGGGGGCCGACGTCTTCCTGGGCCACAGTGCCCACCTGTTCCAGGGCATCGAGATCTACAGGGACCGCCCCGTCATCTATGACGCGGGCGACTTCGTGGACGACTATGCCGTCGACCCCGACGTGCGAAACGACCGTGGGCTGCTCTTCTTGCTTCGCGTCCGGCACAACCCGGAGGGTGTGGAGGCGCGGCCTCCTGGAGCCGGAAGCGCGTGGGTCGAAGCGATTGACCTCCTGCCGGTGCACATCGCCCGGTGCCAGGTCAATCTGGCCGGTGAGCAGGACGCCCGGGCAATCGTGGCGAAAATGACGACGCTGTGCGCGGAGATGGGCACCCGGGTTGCAGTAAGAGACGGCGTGATGACAATCGTGTGCCGCGGCGTACCCGAAACCAGGGGAGCGCCGCGCCAGCGGTAATCACCAGTTGAGCGCGGACAATCGCCAGGAAAGGAGGCAATGTCAATGTCCACCATGCTTGTGAAATGCGAGAAGTGCGGGGCGACCTGGTTGTTGGCACCTTGAGAGCGCAGGGCGTGGAAATCCTGGTGCTGGGAACGATGAGCGTGGGCAAGTCGCCCGTCGAGGCGCACGTCTGCGTGGAGTGTGGTTACACGGCCCTGTTTGCCGCAAACCCGAGCGCGCTACGCCTCCGTACCCACCTCGCGACAGAGCAGGCGCAGCCGCAATGAGAGCAGAAAGCACTTGGCAGGGGTCCGTCGAAACCCGGTCCGGCGGCGCCGCTGGAAACCGCACGGCCGAAGGTGGGCCTGAGGGGTAGCATCCTCACTACTTCGCCGGTGTGCATTGTCTTGCCGGAACGAAAAGGCTGAGCGGGCATGCTGCGAGCGCCCGCCTACTCTCTTGCCGCCACGCGGCCGGTGCCGCGCGGCCAACATGACCAACTTGATTTACCCACAGCGTCAGAAACGAAGGATGGCAGCCACTGCCATGCCTTGAGGCGCCGTCGCCGGGTCGATCACGTAGACCGTGCCGTGGTTCAGCATCGTGTGCACGGCGGCCAGGTTCAGCAGCTCCCGGTCGACCTGCTCCTCCGGCCGGCGTGGAGCCTCGGCCTTACCTTGCGCGCTCCTGACAATGAACAGCGTGTCGACCTGGCCCTGGAACGCGGCCGGGACGATGGCGCTGATGTCGGTACAGGTCTCCCCGGTGCCCGCCAGCCGCATATAGCGGTTGATCGCGTTGCGCTTGGCCTTCTGGAGCAGCGGCACGACGAGCGGCAGGGCCTCGTCACGAAGCTCTTCGCCGCGCTTGTTGTCGGGGTTGCCCGTGATGCCGCGCCCGGCCAGGTAGCCATAGGTGCCGGCCTGCCTGAAGATGGGCTGCAGATACTCAACGCTTGCAAGCACCATCGGAGTGTGCTCGTTGTTGAGTAGAGAGTGCAGCCCGCGGTCGATCTGCTGGAAGTAGCGCAGGATGTTGTCCTTCTTTACGTCGCATTCCGCGCCCTGGCCGTAGAACACCGCGCCCGCCTTACCTGCCGCTCCACCGGCGCCAGGCACTCCGCCGCTCCAGCCCGGCGTGCCGGAGTAGAATTGGTGCTCGGCCTCGAAATCGTCGTAGCGCATCGCCTCGGCCAGGCTGGTGGGCATGCTTTTCGGCAGCGCGATCTCGCGCACCGTGCGGCGGGTTGCTCTGAACAGCCGTACCGCGTTGAGGCTCAGGGCGAGCACGAAGAAGGAGCCAAGCTCGGTGTCGTCAAGCAGGGGCAGCAGAGGCTCGATGCTGAACTTGTCACCCAGCACGACGTGCTCGTCAAGCGGAACCGGCACGTGGTAGTGGCGGAAGAAGTTGCGCGCGATGAACAGCGCCATGCCTTCGCTTTGGTACCTGGGCTGCGGGAAGAGGCCTCTCTCCAACAGGTGCCACGCGGGCTCCATCATCTCGCGCACGACGGGCGAGCGCATTCCTCCCTCGACAAGCATCTCTTCGGCCCGCTCGAGCAGCTTCCGCAGCCTTACGGGGTCCTGCCGAAGGTCAACAATCGAATGAGCGGGCATGAAAATCGAGACGTGCGGCTCGCCTTCGCTGGCAAGTAGAGTCTCAAGGTCGTGCTTTGACAGGGTCTCCATGGAGCTTCACCCCTTTCTGCAAGCCGAGGGGTTATGACGGCATGATTCCCGGCTTGCACGCGGGCAAGTGCCTGCTCGCACGCGGGCGGGCTATCCGGTGTGGTTGTCCGCCCGCCTACCGAACCGGCGTAAGCGCAACTGCGCCGCCGGTGATTCACTGCAACACTCCACGCCCTGCAGGATCACGGGCAAAGCGCCGGGGTGCGAGGATTACGGCGCCTCCTGCGCGTGCAGAACTTCCCACTCTCAACGATACCACCGCGAGGTAACACGGCAGGTCTAAATCAGTTGTGGATTGGTGATAACGGCAGAAGGTTGTCGTGCCGTATGGCCGGACCACGGCGGAGGGCGCCGTAGTCAGTAAACAAAGCCGCCTGGAGCAAGGATGATCCGGGCGACTGAACTGCCGAATTGTGGTGTGCCCGGCGCGATTCGAACGCGCGACCCATTGATTAAAAGTCAATTGCTCTGCCGCTGAGCTACGGGCACAAATGGGCTATTCTCGACGTCTACGAACAGTGCGCCTGCGGTGGCAATTAGCGCACACACCTTCGCATTTGGCTATCTCGATACGTATGGTCTGTCCGCTACAACCCTGGATGATTTGGTCTGGCTGCATCGTGAACACGTACGCAATCCACCCTCCGTACTCTAGATTATACCAGATTGAGCGCCGGCGCTGCATGGCCCCGAGGCGCTCTGGCTCTAGGACCAGCGTCCTAGTCGTGGTCGTACTTCCGACCGCTTGACACATCATAGGCCCGGTGCTATGCTTATAGGCAATAGAACACAGGCTGAGACGGAGAGAGTAGGCGCGCCGGAGGCGCAGAGAGGCCGGGGTTGGTGAAACCGGCTGCTGAAAGCCCGCCGAAAATCACTCCCGAGCCGCCGGTTGAACACCCCACGCGGGCAAAGTAGGCCGAGCCGGGTTCGCCCCACGTTACCGGGGCACGAGCCGTAAGGCTCCCAGAGTGGGCGCTATGCGCCAATGAAGGTGGTACCGCGGGAGAACCCGTCCTTCTCAAGGAGGACAGGTTCTTTTTTTGTTCGCCGAAGAGCAGCTGAGAGCACTGAACCAGGGAGCACATACCCATGCAGATAACCGATGCGACAGGTCAGAACGATGGGGCGCGGCATCTCGGGCCGGGCGTCCGGTTGGTGCCGCTGTACCCCACGGCCCACGCCGACAGCGCGCTGCTGGCTGTTGACCTGCTTGAGATAGAGCCGGGCAGCGAGACCCCGCAGTTGCAGGGCAGCGCCGAGCAGGTGTTGTTCGTGCTCTCTGGCAGAGGGCAGGTGACGGGCGCGGGAGGCTCGCCCTCGGCGCTGCTCGGCCCCGGCTCGGTGGTCTACCTGTCGCAGGGCGAGGCCCACACCGTCCGGGCGACAGGGTCCGAGCCACTGCGCGTGCTGTCGAGCGCTTCGCTGCTTGTGCGCGCTGCACGCGTCGAGGCGCAGGCTGCAGCAGCGCCCAGGCCTGACCGCGTTCGCGAGTCGCGTCCGGCGGACCCCGCGACTGCGGAGGTCGCGCCGACGCCTGAGCCAGAGGCGTCCGAGGCTCCAGCCCCCACGATGGCCGACATCTCGGCGATTATGAAGCGCGGTTCGGACGTGGGCGCTGCTCCGAGGCCCGAGCGGCGCAGGACCGAGCCGGCACCAGAGACTGAGCCTGCTGCTGGGGAGCTAGCCGAGGAAACGGAAGAGCCTGAACATCACGAGCTTCTTGAATTGTCGGTGGCGTTCGACGGCGGCAGCCGCGGCAACCCCGGCCAGGGCTACGGCTCGTACCTGGTCCAGTCGCCGGGGCGCAAGCCGGTGGTCAAGCGGGTGGAGTTCGGGGACAACTATACGAATAACCAGGCCGAATATGACAGCCTGATAGCCGCGCTGGAGTACATCATCGACAGGCTGAACGCCACCGGGCGCACGCCCGAGCAGGTGGCGCTCGACATAAAGAGCGACAGCGACCTGGTGGTAAACCAGCTTCAGGGCACGTACAAGGTGAAAGAGGGGGGCCTGAAGCCGCGCCACGCAAGGGCGTTGGAACTGCTGGACCAGTTCGGTGCCTGGATGATCGCCTGGCACCCTCGCGAAGAATCGGTTCGCCTGTTGGGGCACTAGGGAGCGGGTCGAGGCCCGTAACGGAGAGGAAAGATGTTCAGAGAAGTAGACAACAGACTCGATTTCCCGAAGATGGAGCACGGCGTCCTCGACTTCTGGGAGCGAACCGACGCGTTCCGCAAGCTGGTCGAGAAGAACAAAGGCAAGCCGCACTGGTCGTTCATCGACGGGCCGATAACGGCGAACAACCCCATGGGCGTGCACCACGGCTGGGGCCGCACGTACAAGGACGTATTCCAGCGATACAGGGCCATGCTCGGCTACGACCAGCGCTACCAGAACGGGTTCGACTGCCACGGCCTGTGGGTCGAGGTGGAGGTCGAAAAGGACCTAAAGTTCAACAACAAGCGCGACATCGAGGCGTTCGGGCTTGACCGCTTCGCCCGCGCCTGCCGCGAGCGCGTGCTCAAGTACGCGGGGCAGATCAGCCGCCAGTCGGCGCGGATGGGCCAGTGGATGCACTGGGACAACTCGTATTACACGATGTCCGATACCAACTCAGAGTACATCTGGCACTTCCTGAAGAAGTGCCACGAGAACGGCTGGCTGTACCGGGGCACGCGCTCCATGCCGTGGTGCTGGCGCTGCGGCACGTCGCTCTCACAGCACGAGCTGCTTGATAGCTACGTCGAGGTGACGCATAAGTCGGTGTTCCTCAAGTTCCCCATCACGACATCGGGCCATGAGGG
>DASTEB010000143.1:0-14079 GCA_035710025.1 Chloroflexia bacterium | reverse complement strand
GTGCGGATAGGACCCTCTGCGTCGGGGTTGCGGCCGATGGCCTGGGTCGCGCCCCACACGCCGATGCCGATGCCGAGACCGGGGCCGATGCCCCCGATGCCGATGGCAAGTCCTGCGGCAAGCAGCTTGGGATCGGAAGCCGCCTGGGCCAGGATGGTAGCAATTACCGGTAACACTCTATTCTTCCTCCTGCGATGATTTGTCGCTTATCCCACACCGTGTGGGTGCCAGTTGATTTCTCCCGATCAGAAGGCGCGGGGCCTTCAGACCTTGCGTAGGTTGGGTGGGCAGTCTAGCTCATGTGGCGCTCGGTGCCCGACTTCGGCTCCGTCCCCTCGATCTTCTCCCCCTCGGCGTGCGAGCGCCCGGTCAGAAGCGCGGCGGCCTGGTGTCCAAGCTCCTCGGCAGGTCCGGCGGGCGCGTGCGCTTCCTCGCCGTGCCCGTGGCCTCCATTGCTGCCGTGGCCGCCTACTGCGGTCGCGATGTACACGAGCGTCAGCGTGGAGAACACGAGCGCCTGGATGAAGCCGAACAGCAATTCGAGCCCCAGGAAGATGAACGTGCCGAAGCCGATGAAAATGCTGCCGAGCAGCACGTACATGACGGTAACGAGAACCTCGCCGCCGAAGATGTTGCCGAAGAGACGGAAGCTGAGCGAGATTACACGTGAAAGCTCGCCCACGATGTGTATCGGAGCGAGCCACAGCGGCGTCAGCAGTTCCTTGGCGTACCCGCCGATGCCGTGCGCCGCGATTCCCGCAATTTGAACGATACCGACCGCGAGCAGTGCCATGGCGAGCGTCGTGTTGATGTCGGCGTTAGGGGCGCGCAGGTATGGGATGAACAGGCCGTCGTCATGCGAGACCCCGGCCTCGTCAACGTATGTGCAGTGGGCGGCGGGAAGTCCGCCACCTCCTGACTCGCCTTCCTGAGCGAGCGCGGGAGCGGCTGTCTTGACGTTGAGAACCTGGGCCGCTTCTTCGTGGTGCGGCTCTGTGCAATAACCGATTGTGCCGACGCCCGGAAGGAGGCCCGCGTAGTTAGCGGTGATGATGAAGATGAAGAGAGTGGCGATCAAAGGGAAGATTCGCCGCCCGACACGCCTGCCTGCGGTGCCTTCGGTCACGCCGAGCAGGAACTCGACAATAGCTTCGGCGAAGTTCTGCTTGCCCTTCGGGACAAGGCTCATGCGGCGGGTTGCCCACCAGAAGAACAGGGCTAATGCGGCGATCACGATAATCGTGTACACCATCGAATTGGTGATTACGAATTGCCCGCCCCATGGAAGATCGATAGGAAATACAGGTTCGGCCTTGATGCTTATTTCGGGTAGCTTGACTTCCAGTTCTTCAGGCATCTAGACACTCATCCCCAACTGAAATGTTTGGCTCGGCGGTTCGGGCTATCGCCCATTGCGTTTCTGCTTTTCGTCCGGCGGTGGGTTGCCGAGCCTGCGGCCCACCTTGCTTTGACTCTCCACCTTATATGGAGGCCCTTTGCCCGTGCCCTTTTGGCGCCTGATCGGCACCGTGGTCAGCTGCCACAGCAGACCTCCGGCCGTCAGCACCCCGAGCAGAACCCCGGTCAACAGCAGCCACGGGGACCACCCCAATTGCCCGTCGAGCCAGGCGCCCCCGGCAATAAATACCACGAGCGGACACGCGATCGAGAAGCCCAATTGGGCGGTCAGCGCTAGCGCTCTGGCAAACCCACTATCCTTCATCTGGCGCCCCGCTCTGCTGCTTATCCGAAGTGCTCGTTCTCCGGGCACAACGGCGCATTATATCACAGGGGTCTGCCACGAGCAACCTTTAGTAGCAAGAGTGCTGCCACGATTGAGCCAATGCCCCCGCCCGGACGCCAGGCACATTATAGCAGCGAAAGAGCACTTTGTCAACTTTTTCACAAAGTCTTCGGAGCCGGCTCCGGGCACGAGAAAGGGGCGCCCCTGGCGAGCGTCCCTCCCCCGATCTATTCGCTTTTATGGCGATGGCGACGGTTCCGGCGTGTTGCGTTCAGTGCCCGCGGGCGCGTCCTGGTCCGTCCCCGTCGTCCCTGTTGTAACCTCAGTACCGGTCACCGGCTGTGTCGCCGCGGGCGTGCCCTCGGCAGGCGCCGGGGCCGTCGTCGCGGTCGGGTTGCCACCCTGCGGGGTAGGTTCAACAAGGGGCGGTGGTGTAGGTGTCGGCTGCTGCGCGAACGCGGGTGTGATCTGTGCTTTAGACTTCGCCTCGGTAAACCAGTCGCTGTACAACTGCTGCCGCTGCGTCTCGATCTGGGTCTCGCTCAGCGGACGTGCCGGGTCGCGCTCGACCACCTTGATGATGTGGTAGCCGAACGTTGTCCTGACCGGAGTCTTGGTGTACTCGCCTTCAGCCACCGGCCACGCGCCCTCCACGAACTCCGGCACCAGGTTGGACCCTTCGCGAGGGAACCAACCCAGGTCGCCGCCGTTCGGTTGAAGTCCCTGCTGGATGTTCTGCAATTGCTCGGACGACTGCGTGTTGGCAAGCTCGGTGAAGTCGGCTCCCTGGTTCAGCTGCACGATGAGCGCCTGCGCGCCCTCCGGAGTGTCGGTGAGGATGTGCTGCGCGTGGATCTGCTCAACCTGGGTCATTACCTCGGTGGCCGCGAGCTCATCGGTCACCTTCTCGGTCCTGTAGCCCGGCTCGATGATCAGCGACAGGTACTCGCTCTCGGTCAGGTCGGGGCAGCCGAAACCGCAGTACGGGTCGCCGAGCTTGGGCTCCGTGCCCATGTCGATCGACCTGGTGTAGTCCCTGTACCTTACCTCGGCCGTCTGGCGCGCTCCCGGCACCGGCGGCAGGGTGGCCGTCGCGGTGGGCGTACTGGTCGGAGAGCCGCGAGTCGCGGTCGCCGTCGGCGTGCGGGTCTGCGTGGCGGTCGGCGTGATCGAGGACGTCGCCGTCACCACGACGGTCTCGGTCGGCGGCATTGCGGTCGCGGTCGGCGTCTCGTCGGACGGGGGCGGGGTGGGCTGGGGCTCGAATGCTTCGTAGGCGTATTCGCGCAGCTGCTCGGCGCTGGGGTTGAGATTGAAGTCGGCGGTGGACGCCTGGCGAAGCACCTCGTAGTCCACCAGCGTCTTCACGGTCTCCGCGTCGATCGGTTCAGACTCTACGTTCTGAAGCTGCTGCTGCAGGCCCGGAACCTGGCTTGTCGTCACGCTAGTGCCCGACTGGCTCTGGAACTGCTCCTGCAGCGCGGCCTGCTGTATCTGCTGGAAAAGCTGGTAGCGGCGGATCGCGTTGTAGGCGGCACGGTTGATCGACTTACCGTTTACGTTGGCCACTTCCTGGTTCGGGCGGATCAGGAAGGTGAATATCACCGCGAAGCCCAGGATGAGCAGCAGCATCGTACCAAGCGCGATCGCGGCGGTATACAGGTTGCGGACCCGCTGCCGTTCGCGCTCAGCGCGCGAAAGCTGCCCGCGCGTTAACGGTACAGGAGCCGACGACTGGACCTTCTTCTTGTTTGCCATGGCGTGTCGGGCAAACCGCGAGACGCGTGCGCCGTGCCGCCGGATCGGGCGGGGTGCAGCGCGGCGACTCGCGGGTTACACTCTGTCTCCTTCTATGGGATGGGGACCTAGCGGCTGTGGGGACCGACGTAGGGAAGCAGGGCCATGTGGCGCGCCCTCTTCAGGGCAACGCTCAGCGCGCGTTGGTGGCGGGCACACGTGCCGGTCTTGCGGCGCGGCTCGATCTTGGCGCGCTCGGAGAGGTACTTGCGCAGGCGCGGGATGTCTTTGTAGTCAATCTCTTGCACCTTGTCCACGCAGAATCCGCACACCTTCCGGCGCGGCACGTAGCGGTCACGGCCGCGGCCGCGCCCACCGAAGCGGCCACCGGGACCACGCCCACCGCCGCGGGGTCCTCCACCACCTCCGCGCGGACCGCCGCCGCCGCCGGGGCGGCCGTAGCCACCGGACCCGCCAGACCCACCGTAGCCGCCGGACCCACCGGACCCACCGGACCCGCCGAGGCCGCGCTGGCCCTCACCGCCCGCCTGAGCACCCACAGGCGCACCGCCCTGCTCCCCGTTGGTGGGAGCCGCGGCGGTCACTTCCTGACCATTACCGTTAGTTTCGTCTGCCATTGTTTTCTTTACCTCTGTCTTTGGCTCAGGGATTCCCCGGGCGGCTGCGTGGCAGCGCCCAGCGATCTCCCCTCGGAATTATCTAAGTGTCGGGAGCCGGTTGTCGTGAGGCCTAGAACGGGATGTCGTCCACGTCCATATCGGTGTCGGTGTCGTCGAGGGACGCGCCGCCCGTCACCGCGGGCCGGGCGCCGCCAGTGGGCCGCTCAGAGCGGTATCCACCGGTATCGCCTTCGTACCCGCCTTGCTGGCGCGAGTCGAGCAGCAGCATCTCGTTGGCCACAACCTCGACCGTCGTGCGCTCCTGCCCGTCCTGCCCGGTCCACTTGCGCGTCTGCAGGCGGCCTTCGATGTAGACCTTGCTGCCCTTGCGCAGGTACTCGTTGCAGGTCTCGGCGAGGCGCTCCCAGGCGACCACGCGAAACCATTCCGTCTCGTCGATCTGCTGGCCGTCCGGCGATTTGCGCGTGCGGCTTACCGCCACCGAGAACTGGGTCACCGGGGTGCCCGTCTGGGTGTACTTCATCTCCGGGTCGCGGCCCAGGTTGCCGATGATCATTACTTTGTTTAAGCCCCGTGCCATTTACGGCCTCCACTACCTACACTACTGGCTCACACCACGCTAATACAACTACAACCAATAAAGGCCGGGCGCCCAAACAGGAGGCCGGCCGCTAGACAACCAGAATGTGGCGGATAACGTCCTCGCTGATCGCCAGCTGCGATTCCAGTTCGCGCGTCCGCTCGGGTTCCATGCGGATCTTGCTGACAACGTAGTAGCCTTCTTCGAACTTCTCGATGGGATAGGCCAGCCTTCGCTTGCCCCACGGGTTGTTCTCGGCAACCTCGCCTCCGAGACCCGAGATAATCGAATCGACCCGCTCTATAGAAGCGGGCAGCGCATCCTCCGCCACTGTCGGGCGGACGATATACATCAACTCATACTCACGCAAAGCCATTTAGCACACCTCCTTTCTCTGGGCTTGCGGCGCACCCATGCGTGACGCCCGGGAGGTGTGACTCCCCGGGACCGGTGCGGCGCAGAAAGGTTATTTGCGAGTCCGGCATTCAGGAAAGCCCGAATGCCGGACGCTGTCTGGCATTATAACATATCGATCCAGGCAGCGCAAAAGATGCCGTCTACTGCACAAGGTCGAGCACAGCCACCGTCTCTATATGGTAGGTCTGGGGGAACATGTCGAACATACGCGCCGACACGAGCCGGTACTTTGGCGCGAGCACCTTGATGTCTCGCGCCAGCGTGCTCGGGTCGCATGAAACGTAGATAATGCGCGGCACTTCCCTTTTGCCAAGTTCGGTCAGCAGTGCGGGGTGGCACCCTGCCCTCGGCGGGTCGAGCAGCGCAAGCTCCAGCTTGACCGACCACGCCAGCCGCGGCAGCAATTGCTCGGCTCGCCCTTGCTGCACGCTGACGGTTCGGAGGTTGTGCGCAGAAGCGTTCCAGCGAGCGCTGTGTACCGCCGCCGAATCGGTCTCGAAGGCGTATACGTGCGCCGCCTGCTCGGCAATGGCTATCGAGAAGGTGCCCACGCCCGCGTGCGCGTCTATCATGGCGCCACCCCGCGCGCCTACGTGCTCGATTACCTCAGCGAGCATCCGCTCGGCCACGGGCGTGTTTGCCTGGAAAAACGCATCGGGCGCGACCCAGTAGTGCCGCCCGGCAAGCCGCTCCACCCACGCGCCCAGCGGCGGGCCGCCTTCCTGCGCGGTGCGCATTACTCCCTGGCCGATCTGCGAGCCGCCCAGCACGTCGGCCAGCGCATCGCCCGCCGCCGACGAGGCTGAGCGCGTCTCGCCCAGCCGGTTCACCGTGCCGTCGTCCATCACCTCTACGGCGATCAACGCCCTGTCGGCCAGCAGCCCACCCGCTTGCGATTCAGCCGCGACGGCCCGCCGCACTTCCCGCCGCGTGAGCAGGATGGGCGTCGAGTCGCCGTCAGCCCCCACGTCGGTCGGGCCTTGTTCCGGCCGCTCGACGGGGCGGTGGCGTCCGCGCTGAGACCGGGTCGGGGCAGTTCGTGAGCGCGAATGGAACACGAGCAGAGTGTGTCCGGTTGCGTCGCTGGCGCGGACGCTCACCTTCCAGACCTGCATCGCCCCGCGCTCGGGCGCAGGCTCGCCCGGCCCCACCGCCATCGCCAGCACCGAGTTGACGAACGGCAGCACGGCGTTGATGCCTGGCGACGAGATGGGGCACTCGAGAACGGGGATAATGCCGTGGCTGTCGCGCCTGTGGTACCCCACGGTGCGCGATTCCACAGACAGGGCGAAGTGCGAGGTGTTGCGGTAGCCGTAGGGCGCAGGCGACCCGACCGGCTCGCGCAAAATCGCGTCAGGGTCCGCGATGCCGCCCAGGCGCGCGAGCTGCGAGCGCAGGATGTCGTGTTTGAAGGCGACCTGCTGCTCGTAGGCGATGTGCTGCCACTGGCAGCCGCCGCAAGCGCCAAAGTAGGGGCATGGCGGCACGCGGCGCGACGGCGCGGCCTCTTCGAGCGACGTGACCACACCGCGGAGGTGGCTCTTGCCTCTTGACACGATGTCAAGTACAGCGGTCTCGCCCTCGATGGCCGGCCAGCCGAAAACGGCGATGCCCGACTCGGGATCGCGGCCGACCGCATCGCCGCCGTAGGCCATTCCCGTGAAGCGGACGCGCGCCGGCGCTTGTCTTTCGTTCATGGAGTCATCCCGGGTTTGAGGGAGCGGTGCCTGCGGGCTACAGGTGGAAGTAGCCCTCGAGGGGGAGCACGAACACGGCTCCGCGGCCGCTGCCCTGGCCGTTGCCTTCGCCGGGCGGCGGCACCGCCTTGCGGCTCACGCCGACCAGCACGCCGCTGCGCAGGATTGCCAGCACCGGCTCGATATCCTCGTCCTCCACCCCCATCATGATGGTGGTGTTGCCCTCGCGCCGGAACCCGCCGGTCGAGGCCATTCTGGTCGCGCGGAACCCCGCGGCCAGCAAGGCGTCGGTAATACCTTCGGTGGCCTGGTTGGAGACGACGGCAAGCACGAGCTTCATCTGGTTAGCTACCCCCTCGCTGCCAGATTATAGATGTAGTGCTGCTGCGTGTCAATACGGTTCATGGCGCTTCACATCACGCGACGGCCTGTGTTATAGTTACGGGGTACTTCCGCACCGGACCTGATCTCGGGGAGAGCTTCGCTTTGCGAACCGGCCGCCTGGTCAACATCGATTTCACCCTGCTCCTTTGTACGCTGGCCGCAACTGTGGTGGGCGTGCTCATGGTGTACAGCGCCACCGAGCTGTCGCGTGACGGCACGCTTGGCTGGGACGACTTCGCGGTCAAGCAGGCAGTGTACGGCGGAATCGGCCTCATGATCATGCTCGTGCTTGCGCGTGTGGACTACCGCTTCCTCGAGAGCTTCACCCTGCCGTTCTATTTCGTCGTGCTCGGGCTGCTCGGCCTGGTGGGACTGCTGGGCATCATCAGCTACGGCTCGCAGCGCTGGCTCAACCTTGGGCTCTTCCCCATCCAGCCCAGTGAATTGGCCAAGCTGGCCGTGATTGTGATGCTCGCCAAGATCTATGCCGACCACGAGCGCCAGAGGACCAAGCTGAAGTGGTTCATCCTGGGCGGGATCGTGGCCGGCATTCCCGCGGTGATCGTGTTCCGCCAGCCCGACCTCGGCACGGCGATAATCGTCGGCCTTGTCTTCCTCGGAATCGCCGCCGGTGCGAAGACACCCGGACGGTTCTTCGCCAGCCTCGCCGTGCTCGCCGCCCCCGCAATATGGGTGTTCTGGGAGTTCGTCATGCACGACTACCAGCGCGAGCGCTTCCTTACGTTCCTGCACCCCGAGGCCGACCCCAGCGGCGCGGGCTACAACATCATCCAGGCGCGCATCACCATCGGTTCAGGCGGCTGGTTGGGACAGGGCTACCAGGGCGGGTCGCAAAGCCAGCTTGGCTTCCAGAAGGTGCAGTACTCCGACTTCATCTTCTCGGTCGTGGCCGAGCAGTTCGGCCTGCTCGGATCGATAGCCCTGATCGCACTTCTGTTCATCATCGTGTGGCGCTGCCTGGTGGTCGCCTCCAAGGCCCCCGACGAGTACGGCAGCCTGATTGCTGTGGGCGTCGCGACCTGGATCGGCATGCAGATTTTCATCAACGTGGGCATGAACATAGGCCTGATGCCCGTGACCGGTATACCGCTGCCCTTCATAAGCTACGGCGGCTCATCGCTTATGAGCATCCTGCTGGGTCTGGGCCTCGTGCAGAGCGTCGCGGCGCAATCCACCACGGTGGTATTTGCCGGGCTGCCGTGGTCGCCCGGCTGGGCGCGCGCCCAGCGCACCACCCTTCGCCCACGCTAGACCGCTTCGCCATGCGGACGGGCGCATAATTTCACCTTCCGAGAATTGCCATGGACGAAAAGAAAGAAATTCAGACCACCTCACCCTCCTCAACGCCCTCCGACGGCCAGACAGCCGCAGACGCGGTTGGGGGAGCCATCAGCGGCATTGGCCAACAGCTCCGGCGCGGCCTCGACCGCATGAGCTTCGAAGCCGACAAGCGGCTGCGGGCCGGGCGTGTGCGCGCCGAGTCGATCAGGCTGCAGAAGCAGGCCGCCGATTTGATGGAGCAGATAGCTGAGTGCGTGCTCGAGCTTGACGCCGCCGGCGCCGAAATCGAGCCGAGCCTGAAGGCGATGGTTGACGACGTGCGAGGACTCCGCAGGCAGGCGGCAGACATGGCGGCCGAGATCGAAGCGATTCACGCCGAGCAATGGGTCGAGCCTGCCACGCCGGTCCTGCCCGCCCCCTCCCAGGCGCCCGTGCGCGAGCCATCGAAGGGATCGCGCCCTCGCTCGCAAGCCGTGCGCCCCGCTTCGACGCCCTCAACCGCAACCGAGGCGGGCACGCAGGCCAACTGCCCCGCGTGCGGCGGGCCGCTGAGGCCTATGTCAGTGTTTTGCCCCAATTGCGGCCACAAGCTGTAACCCCGGTCATGGAAGAAGTAGGCCGCTCCCCGCACGTGCCGGAATCGCTCGCTCGCCACGTTACCTTCGAGGGCCGTGCCGTCGAAGGCAGCGAAGCGCCCACCCTGGAGGGCAGGTTGAGCGCGCCCCAGGACGGCGCACTGCACCCGGCGGTCGTGCTGTGCCACGCAAACCCGGCCGCGGGCGGCAGTATGGACATGAAGGTAATGCTCGCTATCGAGGCGGCGCTTGTCGAGGCCGGCTTCGCTACGCTCCGGTATAACTCGCGGGGCGTGGGCGAGAGCACCGGCACCATCAGCCGCACCGGCGACGGAGTTCTGGTCGCGCCAGAGGGTGCTCCCGAGACGCAGGACGTCGGCGCCGCCCTCGACTTTCTCGCCATGCAGCAGGGCGTCGACCCCAACCACATCGCGCTCGTGGGCCACTCGTTCGGGGGCCGCATTTCGCTCGCATACCTGTCGAGCCACCCCGGCGAGACGCGAGTGCAGGCTGTCGTGTGCATCGGCCTGCCGGTCGCTTGGCGCAACCTCGCTCACCTCGGGCAATGGGAGTGCCCCAAGCTGTTCATTACGGGCGAGTTCGACGATTTCAGCCCGCCCGAACAGCTTGCGGAATTCGTGAATTCGCTTCCCGAGCCGAGCACGCTAGTCACGCTGAAGGGCACAGGCCACTTCTTCGAGGGCCGGGAGGGAGATCTGGCCGCCGTCGTGGTTACTTTCCTGAACAAGATTTTCCACCCGCACACCACCGGTTGAGGGGCCGCACAGCACAGGAGGAATCGATTGCTGACTAACGATGAAGTAAGACATGTGGCGATGCTGGCGCGCCTCGGGCTGTCGGACGAAGAAGTAGAGACATTTCGCGAGCAGCTTATGCAGGTGCTCGATTACATAGCGATGCTCGACAAAGTTGATGTCTCAAAGGTCCCCCCGACAGCGCAGATACTTTCCCACTTGAACGTGATGCGCGAAGACGAGCCGCGCCCTTCGTGGCCGGTCGGCGAGCTGCTGGCCAACGCGCCGGCGTCCGAGGGTGAGCTTTTCCGCGTGCCCGCGGTGCTGGAAGACACGGCGGAGGGAGGCGCGAATGGCTAGCCTCTCAAGCGAGGACGCCGCGTTCCTCACGATACGCGAGGCCAGGCGCCTTCTCGACTCCGGAGAGGTGTCGGCCGAGGAGCTTGCCCGGCTGCATCTCGAGCGCATCGAGCAGGCCGATCCGAACTTCAACGCCTTCACCACAGTGAGCGCGGATCGAGCCGTCGACGCGGCCCGCGACTTCGACCGCCGCAGGGCCGCGGGCGAGCAGCCGCGCACACCCCTCGACGGCGTGCCGATGAGCCTGAAGGACGTGCTCATCACCAACGGCGTGCGCACAACCTGCGGCTCGCGCCACCTGGAGAACTTCGTGCCGCCCTTTGACGGCACAGTACCCGCTCGGCTGGACGCGGCGGGGGCCGTCTTGCTCGGAAAGACTAACTGCGACGAGTTCGCCATGGGCTCGTCCACCGAGAACTCCGCCTGGGGCGTGACGCGCAACCCGTGGGACACCGGGCGCGTGCCCGGCGGGTCGAGCGGCGGCTCGGCGGCCGCTGTGGCTGCGGGCATGGGCATGTACTCGCTCGGCACCGACACCGGCGGCAGCGTGCGCCAGCCTGCCTCACTTTGCGGCGTAACCGGGTTGAAGCCGACATACGGGCGCGTGTCGAGGTTCGGGCTTGTGGCGTTCGCCTCGTCGCTCGACCAGATCGGCCCGTTCACGCACGACGCCTACGACGCCGCGCTGGTGCTCGAGGCTATCGCGGGCGTTGATCCGCTCGACTCGACCTCCCAGCCTGTGCCCGTTCCACGTTACACCGAAGCGCTAGACGCGACGGACGGCTCGCTGCAGGGTCTGCGCGTCGGCATCCCGGCCGAGTTCTGGGGGGAGGGTATCCAGCCCGAAGTGAGCGAGGCGGTGCGCGCCGCCATCCACCGGCTGCGCCACCTGGGGGCCGAATTGCGCGAGGTGACGCTGCCCAATACGCCCTACGCCCTCGCAACCTACTACATTATCGCCCCGGCCGAAGCCAGCTCCAACCTCGCCCGGTATGACGGCATGAAGTACGGCTACCGCACGCCCGAGGCGGCGAACGCCGTCGACTCGATGCTTCAAACGCGGGACTTCGCCTTCGGTGCCGAGGTCAAGCGCCGTATTATGCTCGGCACCTACGCGCTCAGCGCGGGCTATTACGATGCCTACTACAAGAAGGCCCAGCAGGTCCGCACGCTGATCGCCCGCGACTACCAGACCGTGTTCGAGAGCGTGGACGTGCTGGTTGGTCCGACAAGCCCCACGGTGGCATTCCCAATCGGCGCGAAGGTGGATGACCCGCTGGCGATGTACCTGAACGACGTCTACACAGTCCCGGCCAACCTCGCCGGTATCCCCGGCGTTTCGGTGCCATGCGGCTTCGCGGGCGGCCTGCCCATTGGTCTGCAGGTGCTCGGCAAACACTTCGACGAGGCGACCGTCCTGCGCGTGGCCCACGCCTACCAGTTGGCCACAAGCTGGCATTTGGAGCGGCCGAACGCCGTGGTGTAAAACCGCACATCTTGACACCTTTCACTCCTATAATCGAGTGGTGGGCGTCGCGTCGCACAGCCGCGCCGCCCGCCTTTCCTTGCCTGTCACTCTCCGAATCGAGGTCCGATGAGCGCGGTAATCAAGCCCAGGCGTCTGAAGAAACTCCCGGCATCCACGCCGGCGCTGTGGCTGGTCATCGGGCTGGCGGTGACGTTCTTCCTCGTGCGTTACGGCCAGGAAGTGCTGCTCGAGCACGACATCAACGCCCGGATCGCCGAGCAGCAGCGGGCTAACGCGGCGCTCAACGACGAAAACGCACGCCTCGAAGCTCACCTGAAGTACGTCCAGTCTGACAAATATGTCGAACAGAGGGCGCGCGAGGACCTGAACCTGCGCCGGGCCGACGAAGAAGTGCTCATCCCCATAGACGCGGGCGCGTCTTCGCCCGTGAGTGATTCGGCTTCACAGGCTGCTGGCGAAGGCGCCGCACCCGGCGCAGCGGACGCCGCGCAGGAAAAGGCAAATTGGGAGGGCTGGTTTCAGCTTTTCGCCCCCTTCGACAAGTCGCCTTGACATTACCTGCCCGAACAGGTATAATGGCCATGTTGACGCGGGGTGGAGCAGTGGAAGCTCGTTGGGCTCATAACCCAAAGGTCGTAGGTTCGAATCCTACCCCCGCTACCACTTGAGGAAGCTGAAAGGCTTCCTCTTTTTGTTGCCTGCTTCGGGCGCTGCCCTGATGTATAATGTCCTGTCTGCCCCGAGGGGCACCTGGTGGCCGGCTCCGCACCCGCCGGCACGACACAACAACCGGGAGCTTAGAGACAGGAGTATTACATGGCAACGAAAACAGTTCCGTCCCGCGCCGACGTAGCGCCCGAACATAAATGGAACCTCGAGGCTGTCTTCCCGAACGACGACCAGTGGGAGTCAGAGTTCGGCGAGCTTGCACCGCTCCTCGAGAAGATGAAGGGATTTCAAGGCCGCCTCGGCGAAAGTGCGGGCGTCTTGCTCGACGCGCTGAAGCTGCGCGACGACATCAACTACCGCCTAGAACGACTGTACGCATACGCGCGAATGCGCAGAGACGAGGACAACACCCGAGCGCACTACCAGGCGCTCGAGGACCGCGCTCGAGCCCTCTGGGCCCGCGTCGAGGAGGCGTCATCGTTCTTCAACCCCGAGGTGCTCGAGGTCGGCCGCGAGCGCGTTGACGAATTCCTCGCGCAAAACGATGACCTCAAGCTCTACGCCCATTTGCTCGACGACCTCTTCCGCGAAGCCGAGCACATGCTGCCCGCTCGCGAGGAAGCGCTGCTTGCAGCCGTGGGCGAGGTCACGGCCGGGCCGTCCCAGATTTTCGACATGCTGAACGACGCCGACCTGAAATTCGGCACGGTTACCGACGACGAGGGTGAGGAGGTCGAGCTGTCGCAAGGGCGGTACCTGCGCTTCGTGCTGTCGCAGAACCGCGACGTGCGCCGCAACGCATTCCTCAAGTTCCACGAGGCATATCACAGCAACCGCAACACTATCGCGGCGACGTACTCGACCCAGGTCAAGGCCGACATCTTCTTCGCCCGCGCCCGCAAGTACAATTCGGCGCTGGAGGCGGCCCTGCACCGCGACAACATCCCGGTGAACGTGTACGACAACCTGATCAACGCCGTGCATGAGCGCCTCCCCCTCCTGCACAGGTACATGGACATGCGCCGCCGTGCCCTCGGCCTGGACGAGCTGCACATGTGGGATCTGCACGTGCCGCTGGTACCCGAGGCGGATACGACGATCGAGTACGACCGGGCTACCGACATGGTGGCCAACGCGGTTGCGCCGCTCGGTCACCGTTACCAGGACGCCGTCAAGGAAGGCTTCTCGTCGCGTTGGACCGACGTGTACGAGACCCAGAACAAAAGCTCAGGCGCCTACAGCTGGGGCGTGTACGACGTGCACCCGTTCATGCTCCTGAACCACCAGGACACTCTGCGCGACGTGTTCACGCTGGCGCACGAGGTGGGCCACTCGATCCACACGTACAACACCTTCGCAACCCAGCCGTACGTGTACGCTAACTATACTCTCTTCGTGGCCGAGGTTGCCTCCACGCTTAACGAAGAGCTGCTGTCCGACTATCTACTCAATAGCTCGGACGACCGGGCCGTGAAGCTGGCGGTCGTGAACCACAGCCTTGAGCAGTTCCGCACCACGCTGTACCGCCAGACGATGTTCGCCGAGTTCGAGAAGATCGCGCACGAGAAAGCCGAGTCGGGAGAGGCCCTCACGGCAGACAAGCTGTCCGAGATCCACTTCGATCTGAACAAAAAGTATCACGGAGCGGGTGTGAACGTGGACGACGAGATCGCCATTGAATGGGCGCGCATCCCCCACTTCTACCGCAGCTTCTACGTGTACAAGTACT
>DASTEB010000142.1:0-4307 GCA_035710025.1 Chloroflexia bacterium | reverse complement strand
GCCGATCCGCTTCGTCGGCACGGGCGAGAAGATAACCGACCTGGCCGAGTTCGACGCAAGGGCCTTCGTCAAGGCGCTGTTCGATTAGTAGACCGGAGAACTCCACGACATGTTTGAGAACCTGACAGATAGATTGAACGGTGCGTTCGCCCGGCTGCAGAGCAAGGGGCGCCTGGACGAGGCCGACATTGACGAGGCGATGAAAGAGGTGCGCCGTGCCCTGCTCGAAGCCGACGTCAACTTCAAGGTCGTCAAGAACTTCGTTGACAAGGTGAAAGAGCGGGCGATGGGCGCCGAGGTGCTCAAGAGCCTGACGCCCGCGCAGATGGTCGTGGGCATCGTACACGAGCAGCTTGTGGAGCTGCTGGGTGAGGCCTCGCGGCTCGACATACAGCGCACTCCGCCCACCGTGATCATGATGGTCGGTCTGCAGGGCTCCGGCAAGACTACTACCGCCGCCAAGCTCGCGCTCCAGCTTCGCCGCTCGGGCAGCACCCCACTTATGGTCGCCGCCGACGTGTACCGCCCCGCGGCCGTGCACCAGCTTCAGACGCTGGGCAAGCAGCTTGGCGTGCCCGTGTACGCCGAGCCGCCGGGCGCGAACCCGGTGAACATAGCGGTGAACGGCGTGCGGCAGGCGCAGATGGACAACAACAGCGTTGTCATCCTCGACACCGCGGGCCGCCTTCACATCGACGAAGCGATGATGCAGGAGGTCGCCACGATCAAGCAGCGCGTGACCCCGCACGAAGTGCTGCTGGTGGTCGACGCGATGACCGGGCAGGACGCCGTGCGCGCCGCGTCCGAGTTCAACGAAAAGGTCGGCATCACCGGCCTGATCATGACCAAGATGGACGGCGACACCCGCGGCGGCGCGGCCCTGTCGGTGCGCGAAGTGACCGGTGTGCCGATCAAGTTCATCGGCACGGGCGAGAAGACGGATGCGCTGGAGCCGTTCTACCCCGACAGGCTAGCCTCGCGTATCCTCGGTATGGGCGACGTGATGACGCTCATCGAGCGCGCCCAGCAGGAGTACGACGTAGACCAGGCCAAGGCGATGGAGAAGAAGCTGCGCACGGCCAGCTTCAACCTGGACGACTTCCTGAACCAGCTACAGCAGGTCAAGCGCCTCGGCCCATTGGAGCAGGTGCTGCAGATGATCCCCGGCGTCGGCCAGGCCATGCGCCAGCAGCAGGTCGACGTGAAAGAGGACGACTTCAAGCACATCGAGGCCATCATCCGCTCGATGACCCTGCAAGAGCGACAGAAGCCCGAGATCATCGACAGCAGCCGCAGGCGGCGCATCGCCCGCGGCTCGGGCACCAACCCGCAGGACGTGAACGCGCTGCTGAATCAGTTCAAGCAGATGCAGAAGATGATGAAGATGATGACCGGCGGGGGCGGCATGAAGGGCATGGGCAAGGGCAAGAAGCGTATGATCAACAACATGCGCCAGTGGATGGAGCAGTAGACCCAGAACCCGAACCGGACACGCAAAGGGGGCAGGATGTTCTCATCCTGCCCCTTCGTTTTGGCCGATCTATGCTCCCGTAAGCTCGCGCGCCTCCTCGTTCTTGCGGAACAGCCACACCATGCCCGCGAGCGACAGCAGGTGCAACGCAAGCGTGACCCCGGAGGCCAGGGGCACGTCGAACGAGTAGATCGTGTCCCAGTCGCCGTCGAAGCCCGGCTGCATGCTCAGAAGCGGGTAGAAGATGAGCGTCTGCGCCAGCTCAAGTATGCCGAGTATGATCAGGATCGAGCGGACCAGGGGCGCTCCCCTACGCCACAGCAGAGCGGCGGCGACGCACGCCACGCCCAGCAGGTAGCTCACCAGGTTGCCCGACAGCGACACCCACCAGATCGGCAGGGGATCGCGTGACGCGGGGATGTATTCTACATATCCCCAGTAGAGGAAGTAGTTCAGGCTAAGCACCCGTCCGCCCGTGCTCCACGCCGCCAGGATGTGGCCCAACTCGTGCAGCAGCACACCTACCGGCACAAGCAGGAAAAACGCGATGCTCGAAGAGAGCCGCCGGTTGAACGGGGTAAGCTGGCCCGTGCGCAACCGGCGCCAGCCCTTCGCCATCTCGTAGACGGTGTAGCCTGCGCCGAACAGGTAGAACACCGAAAGCAGCGTGAAGGTGTCGCCTATGCCGCCCAAGACTACTGCTCGCCGGCGGGGATGACTACATCATACACCTGGGTGCTGCTGGCGGGCGCGCTAGCTTCGGCAGCCCTGCCCTCCGCCGTGGGGTGCCCGGCCGACGTGGGGGCCTGGGGGCGGGAGTGCGCGGCGGCGTGCTCCTCGCTCGCGGCCCACTCGCGCAGCGCTTCGCGGCTCTCCCAACGGGTGAGCGAGATGTACTCGTGCTCGCCCTTCAATAGTTCGAAGCCTAGGAAGCCCGGCCGTCCGTAGACCGAGCCGATGCGCTCGCGGAACGAGCGCGCGATGCGCTCGCCCTCCTCGTCGTGGCCCACGGGGATCCGTACCATGACAACGATCATTTTGTGCCTCCAATGGGGCGCGTGCTCGCCGGCACTTCGGGCGGCGCCGCGGTCGCGCCCTGCCCCGCGTGTGATATTCGTGCTGAACAGTGCATTATATCACGCCTGACCGTGTGCTATATTAGGCCCATGCCTGCGCAGTATGTCGACGAACCTGCCGGCGCCGAACGTCCAGCGCGAAAGCGGCGCAGCTTGCGGCCCATCAGGCTGGGCTGCCTGGTGTTCTTCCTGCTCGTATGCGGCGGACCTGCCGCGCTGGTCGGGGCGGCGGCCGGTGGACCGCTGACGCTGCCCGGCGGGGCTGAGCTGCGGGCGGGCACCGAGGACGTGGTGATGAGCAACTTCGCTTTCCAGAACGGCACCACCTACTTCCTCGACCTGAGCGGCACAGGGGCTAGAACGCTCATCGAGGCCAATTACCTGGAGGACAGCCGCACAATCGAGCTTGTGCTGCGCCACTCCACCCGCGAGGACCGAATCGAGCAGCGGCTGCTGACATGGCAGCTACCTTAGGCATGAATAGTGCAACCCCACAGGGCCGCGTCACGTATACTATTTCGACGGCGAGAGTGGCCGGAACGGCCGGACCACATCGCGACCACGGGGGAGCAATATGAGCTATTCCAGAGAGACCAAGGTGGGCGTCGGGCCCGCCCCGAACACCCTGAACGAGACCATTCCCGGCCCGCTCGCGACGCAGGCCGAGCCTCAGGCACCACCTCGCACGCGCCCGAGCATCAACATCGGCGCGCCGCGCACACGCATGGAGCGCATCGGCTTCTGGCTGCTGGTGGTGGCCGCGATTGCGGTGCTGTTCCTGCTTGCCGGGTGGCTGCTGCCGCCTCTGGTGGGGGGCATCGTGAACGGCGTGTTCATGGGCACGTTCGTGGCCTTCCTGACGCTGCTCAACCTCAATCGGCCCTCGGGCTGGGCCAACTCGGTGATGGGCCGCAAGGTCTTCCCCGTGCTGCGCTCGGCGAGCGACGACGAGATCTGGCGGCTGGCCGGGGTGAACGGCGCGCTCACGTTCGTGTTCGCGTTCGCGTATCAGGTGCTCGCGACCACGTTCCTCGGCGGCTTCTGGGCCGGGCTGGTCGTCTTCCTGGGCATTATGGTGCTGGGCGTGTTCTACAATAGGGCACGCAAGGTCGTAATCAGGCCGTAGCGCCCGTGAATGAATCGGGGCGGGTGAACGTTCACCCGCCCTTTGGCGTGCCCGCTATTCTTCCCCGGCGATCACGCTAAGCAGCTCATCGCCGTACTTCGTAAGCTGCGCCTGCCCGACTCCTTTTACCCCGAGCAGTTCGTCGGGTGTGGTGGGCCGGCGCCTGGCGATTGCCCAGAGCGTCTTGTCGTGGAAGATCACGTACGGAGGCAGATTGGCGCGGTTGGCCACACCCCGGCGCCAGTGGCGCAGCCGCTCGAACAGGTCGGCCTCTTCGGGCGTTGGCGGGTGGTCGTCGTCAGCCGCGGCCTGAGCTTTAGCTGCCCGCGTGCTGGAGCTTCGCTCCGCCCGCTGGACCTCAGCCTTCACCGATGCCGGGCGCTTCTTCTCGGCAAGCGCAACTGTTCCGTCCGGCACTCCCTCTCGGCCCTCGGGCGTCACGCGCAGCAGACGGAAGCCCTGCTCGCTCTCGTACGTCGCGAGGTAGCCCGCGTCCACCAGCGCATCGATCCCGCGCTCGATCTGCGCGGGCACGGCCCGGGCCAGTGCGCCGAAGTGCCGCACGCGGTCCGGTGTGACGTTGCTTGCGGCCGAGCCGATGAGGGCGTTGACCAGGCTGGGCTTGCCCACCGGG
>DASTEB010000141.1:0-6858 GCA_035710025.1 Chloroflexia bacterium | reverse complement strand
TGGTTGCTCTCCGGGTCGCACGGCTCGAAGTCGCCGCCGCAGGGGTAGCCGGAGATGATGCCCTGGCAGGCCAGGCACCGCACGAACGGGTAGAACGTGTTGGTGGGAGGTACGTCGGTGAACTCCAGCGTGCAGGATGTGGGTGTTGCCGTCACTGCCGGGGCGGTTGCCGTTGCCGTGGCCGGCGTCGTCGCCGTGGCCTCCGCGGTCGCAGTTGCGGGCGGCATGGTTGCCGTGGCGGGCGGCATGGTCTCGGTCGCGGTAGGCGGTGTGGTTGCCGTGGCGGTCGGGGTAGCACCGCTCGGCGGAAGTATCGTCAGGAACGCGGCGGTGAATACGCCCCAGGTCTGGTGGCCCTGGTAGTCGTTCTGGCCGCGACCGCGCACGAAGATGAGGTGGCGCCCGGGCGAAAGCCCCGACGTGTCGATGTTGGCGGTCACCTGCTCGGTGGGCGAGTTGAACTGGCCGTCAACCGGCTGCAACGGTATACCGGTGCCTCCCGCCCAGGGCGGCGTGTCGATGTAGTACTCGGCCGCGCCGACGTTCTGGCCGAAGCGATTGTTTTGGCCCTCAGAGGATGTCCAGGCGTAGTTGATCGTGCCGTTGAGCACCGATGGGGTGCCCTGGGTCACGGTCATTGGGTTGGTGCTGATCAGCTTGGCGTCGGGGCCGTGCGTCAGCAGATAGGGGGTTCGGGCGAGCTTCGCCATGTAGGTGAGCATGCCCTTGTTCTCGGGCCAGAGACCCTGCGTTGTGCCGGTGCATGGGTTGTCTATGCAGGTGAAGGCGGGCAGGAAGCCACCGCCCACCGGGCCAAGCTCGGTCGATATCGCGGCCACGCCAAGCTCTCCGTAGGCCCAGTCAATGGAGCCGCCGTCCACGATGTAAAGCTCGACCGGGATGGAGCCGTACTCGTAGCCGTTGCCTCCCTCGGCGGGCGCGCTCAACCTCGCGGCGATATTGTCCACCTCGTTGAAGTTTGGCATGGCGTTGTAGGTCCAGCCCCAGGAGTAGAGGTTAACCGGCACGACCGTGTGAAGATTCTGGTAGATGCCGGTGGTGGTGATGGGCGCGGGGTCGTTGTCGCCGGGGCCGCGCTGGTCCGGAACCAGCTCGCGGATCTTGTTGGTCACCGCGATGGTCTCGGTCTCGCTGCCGGAACTCACGCCGCGATAGGTCTGGCTGCACGGATTGATGTCCGAGCCGCCGCAGCAGCCCCACTTGTAGGGGAAGTTGCGGTTGTCGTCCACGCCGTGGTGGTTGCTGCCGGTGGGCGGCCACGAGCAGTTGCCCAGCGTATTGTTGCCGTTCTTGCGGTACAGATAGGGGCTGAAGCCGCCGCCGCCCGCCTCGACGATGTGGTGCCCGTCGGGGTTGTAGGTGGGCATTACCCAGATGTCGTGGTGGTCGACCAGCCAGTGCGCGTCGGGATCCGAGTCGTAGTTGTCGAGCAGCCACGCGATGAAGCGCATCGCCACCTCGGGCGTGGCGATCTCGCGGGAGTGGATGCCGGCATCGGCCCAGAACACCGGCTTGGGACCGGGGATCTGCTGGTTGGTGATGCGCATGACGAACAGGTCGTAGCCGTTGTTCGGCTCGGGGCGAACGCAGGAGCCGGGATTGGCCTTGCACCACGAGTCGCCGATGTCTACCTTCTCGGCCAGCGTGGGGTACTGGGCCGCCTTCTGGTCGAGGAAGGTATATATCTCCTCGACGGTCTTATAGCCGCCGTAGAAAGTATTCCAGATGACGGGGTTGTTCAGTATGCGGGTGTTTTTCTCGTCTATCTCGACCCGCAGGCCGCGGGCGACAAGGTCATCGTGCATGGTCTGGTCGCCCAGCACGGTAAGGTAGCCGCCCGTGGTGGGCACCTCTTCGGCGCCCAGCTCACTTGCCAGGCGGTCGCGCTCGGCCAGGTCGTTGAAGTACACTTGCAGAACGAGGGTGTCGGGCCGGTTGGGGCCGACTTCCTGTCCCGGGGGTGGCGCCGCGGCTCCGGCTGGGTTCTGCGTGGTGCCGCCCGCCGCGATTAGGGGCAACAACAGAACGAACGCCGGCAGCAGCAGCCGGAAGATGCCTCTCACGTCAAAACGATGTCGTGAATGTCTCAACTCTGACGTCCCTCCTCGACTTGCTGAACGGAAACGGGCGCCACGAACGGGGACGGGCGCGCATACCTCTGCTCCGTGAGGCAGCGTGCCTATTATAATGCATAATGCGCCGAAGCTGTTAGACGACCACGTCAGAGGCATGGCGGGCATCGCGGGGACGCGCGGTGACGTGTGTTATACTGGAAGTACGGGCCGCCTGCACGGGCGCAGCGCCGCAGTAAGTCCGGCTCGCCCTTCACGTTACCCTGGAGAATACCAATGCAGTCCGCGCGTGAGACGTTCGCCGACCTGGCGGACATCGAGCAAATACTTGAGATGAAGCGCATTGCCGTGGTGGGGCTGTCGTCCGACCCCTCGCGGCCGAGCAACGAGGTAGCCCGCTACCTTCAGCGGCAGGGCTACACGATCATCCCCGTCAACCCGACCGAGACCGAGGTGCTGGGCGAGAAGGCGTACGCCGCCCTGTCCGACATTCCTGAGCCGCCCGAGGTGGTGGACATCTTTCGCCGCCCCGAGCACGTCGGCCCGATCGTGGAGGAAGCGATCAAGGTCGGCGCGAAAGCCGTGTGGATGCAGATCGGCGTGGTGAACGAGGAGGCGGCGCGCAAGGCCCGCGAGGCCGGACTGCTCGTCGTGATGGACCGTTGCATGAAGATCGAGCACGCCATGAGGCGGTTCTAGTTCGCGGCGTGGCAGCCCGCGTAGGTTCTGAACTATGCAGCAAGCAGAGCAGGCGACAGGCGTTATCGGCATAATCGGCGGCTCGGGCTTCTACCACCTGCCCGGCATGACCGATATACGCGAGGTGGACATCGACACGCCGTTCGGCAGGCCCAGTGACCCTGTAGTGATGGGCAGGCTTGGAGGGCGCGAGGTAGCCTTCATCGCCCGGCACGGCAAGGGCCACCGTATCAACCCCACAAACGTGCCGGCGCGGGCCAACGTGTGCGCGCTCAAGATGCTGGGCGTCACCCACCTGATCTCGGTGAGCGCGGTGGGCAGCATGAAGGAAGTGATCGAGCCGCTCGACATGGTGGTGCCGGACCAGCTCATAGACCGCACGGTGCACCGCCCGCGCACGTTCTTTGACGACGGTCCGGTGGTACACGTCGCCTTCTCGCACCCGTACTGCGAGCCCCTGCGCGCAAACCTGGGGGAGGCTGCCACGCACGCCGGCGCGACCGTACACGACGGCGGCACCTACATCTGTATCGAAGGGCCGCAATTCTCCACGCTGGCCGAGTCGCTGCTCTACCGGTCGTGGGGCGTGTCGGTGATCGGCATGACCGCTATGCCCGAAGCGCGATTGGCCCGCGAGGCCGAGATGTGCTACGCCACCCTCGCCATGGCCACCGACTACGATACCTGGCACCCGGAGCACGACAGCGTGAGCGTGGAGCTTGTGGTGCAGAACCTCAACCGCAACGTCGAGACGGCCCGCAACACTCTGGCCGCGCTCGTGCCCATGATCTCCGATACGCGCAAGTGCGGGTGCGGCACGGCCCTGGACAGCGCTATCATGACACAGCTCGATACGGTGCCCGAGTCGGTGATGGAACGGTACCGCTCGCTGCTTGCGAGATACATCGCCGAGGCCTAGCGTACTCCCCACAGGAGGCAGCGCCGACCCCCACGATGAGCGTAAAGCAAGCTCCCGTCCCCTATACTCCTCAGCCCGCGGCCGAGCGCGCTCGGCCCCGCACGCCGTCACTCCGCGAGATGTGGGGCAACCTGACGCGGCTGCGCTGGACCGAATTTCGCCTGCTGCTACTCCCATCGATCCTGAGCATCGTGGGGATGCTGATGGTGATCCTGGTGCCGGTGGGCGAAGTGAGGTGGCAGTGGACCGACCTGTGGATGAGCTTCTTGTTCGTCGGGCTGCTGTACGGGATGCACATCTGGCTGAACATCATGCGGCCCCGCGCCGACCAGGTGCTGCTGCCGCTGGTGGCCTCGATCCTGGTGCTCGGGCTGGTGATGATACAGCGGCTCGAACCGTCGCTGTCCGAGGCGTTCAGGGGCATCGCCAATAAGCAGGTGCTGTGGATCGGGGCGGGCACGGTGGTCATGTGGGGCACGGTCACTTTCCTGCGCGACCTCAACTTCCTGCGCCGCTACAAGTACAGCTTCGCCCTCCTGGGCATCGCGCTGGTGGCCGTTACGCTCGTATTCGGCAACGACGCGGGCAGCGGCACTGGCGTGCGATTGTGGCTCGACCTGGGGTTCTTCCAGTTCCAGCCGTCCGAATTGCTCAAGGTGCTGCTGGTTATCTTCCTCGCGGGATACCTGGACGACAAGCGCGAATTGCTGGTGTCGTCCTACCGCCTGGGGCCGGTGAGCCTGCCGCCGCTGCCCTACCTAGCGCCGTTGCTCCTGCTGTGGGCGTTGGCGCTGGTGCTGTTCGTGGTGCAGCGCGACCTGGGCAGCGCGATGCTGTTCTTCGGCATCTTCCTCGCCATGCTGTACGTGGCGAGCGGCAAGGCGTTCTACGTGCTGGGCGGGCTGGGGCTGTTCTTCGCGGCGGCTTTCCTGCTCAACGCATTCTTCTCGTCGCAGTTCACCCACATCCAGGACCGCGTGGCGATCTGGCTGAACCCGTGGCCCGTGGGCAACGACGAGGGCTATCAGATAGTGCAGTCGCTTTTCGCGCTGTCATCGGGCGGGGTGCTGGGCAAGGGAATCGGCTTCGGCTCGCCCGGCTACATCCCGGCCGTGCACACCGACATGATCATCGCGGCCATCGGCGAGGAGCTTGGGCTGGCGGGCACGCTCGGCGTTATCGTGCTGTTCGTGTTCCTGATATACCGGGGCTTGCACATCGCCCTTAGCAGCCGCAGCGGCTACGAGCAGCTGCTCGCGGTGGGTCTGACGACCGTGCTCGGCATTCAGGCGATCATCATCCTGGGCGGGGCCATCAAGATGATCCCGCTCACGGGCATCACCCTACCGTTCATCAGCTACGGCGGCTCGTCCATCATCACGAACTTCCTGATTGTAGGGCTGCTGCTGCGCATCTCCGCGCCGCGAGTGCCGCCCACGGTGCGCCTGCAGTGACACCGAACGGGGAACCCGAATAGATGTCCAGAGCGCTCAGAAACGCCATACGGACCATAGCCCTTGGGCTTGCGCTGGGCTTGCTCGCGCTGGGCATCGTGACCGACGCGCTGCCCCGCTCGCCGGGCGACACCACGCCGCCCGACGACACACGCTGGCTGGCGAGCCTGGGCGCGGCGTTCGTGTTGTTCATGGTGTACACCGTGCTCACGGTGGCGGGCGACCCCACGCGCCCCGGCCCCACGCCCGACGAGCGCTTCCGTCGCAACGTGCAGCACCTCGGCGGCTTCCTGCTGGTCGGCTTCGCGCTGCTCAGCGCGCACATGCTGCGCGAGCAGATCGTGGCTGCCTCGGTCATCAAGGGCGCGACGGTGGTCACCGAGTCGGGCGCGATAGTGCAGGACCCGCGCAAGGTGCCTGAGCAATTGAGCGTGCGCCGCGGGGCCATCTACGCGGGCGACCGGGTGGTGGCCGCGAGCGAGGTCATTACGCCCTCGCGCTTCGCGCACCGCATCTACCCGGAGCCGAACCTGTCTTACCTCGCGGGGTATTACAACCCGACAGTGTACGGCAGCGCGGGCCTGGAGGCTGCGTTCGACTCGTATCTGTCGGGAGCGAGGGCGCTCGACCCGCTGCTGGAAAAGCAGCGCGAGATCCTGAACCAGCCCCGGGTGGGCAACGACCTGTACCTGACGATTGACCCCAACCTGCAGAACCGCGCGCACGAATTGCTGGGCGAGCGAATGGGTGGGGTGGTACTGATGGACGCTCAGAGCGGGGCGATCCTTGCGCTGGCCTCGTGGCCCCATATCGACCCGGGCCAGCTTTCGTTCAACCCCTACGCCGAGGACTGGGGCGAGGAAAACAGGCGCATCATCGACTACTACACTCGCGTGCTGGCCGACGAGACCAACCCGCTCGTCATGCGCGCCACCCAGGGCCTGTACCCGCCCGGCTCGACGTTCAAGACCGTGTCGGCCGCCGCCGCCCTCGACACCAACACGGCCATGGCGGGCACGATATTCACCGACACCAACGGCACGATCAAGGTCGAACCGGGCAACTACGTACACGTGGACTGCGCCACCTGCCGCCCGCGCAACCACGGCCCCCGCTACTCGCTGGCCGAGGGGTACAAGTGGTCCCTCAACGTAGTGTTCGCGGAGCTTGCGATGCGGCTCGGCCCCCAGCGCATGATCGAGTACGCGCGGCGGTTCGGCTTCGGCACGCGCTACGATCTCGGAGTGCCCGTGGAGGCGAGCACCATCGTGTCGGACACGGCCGACCTTGAACAGAGCCGCAACCTGCTGGCGGCCACGGCCTACGGGCAGGGCGACGTGCTCGCCACGCCTCTGCAGATGGCGCTCGTGGCGGCAACCGTGGCGCACGGTGGAGAGGTGCCCGCGCCGCACCTGGCGTCGGCGGTGCGCGACCCCGAAACGGGCGGAACGGTGTGGCAGTTCCAGCCGCACAACCTGGGCCGGGCGATCTCGCCCCAGACCAACAACGAAGTCCGCCTGATGATGGTCGAGTCGGTAAAGACCGGGTGGGCGGGCGCGGCGGCCATACAGGGCGCGACGGTGGGCGGCAAGACCGGCACCGCCGAGACGGGCCGCGACACCTCGCACTCGTGGTTCATCGGCTTCGCCGGTCGCGACCCGAACGTGCCTCAGTACGCCGTCGCCGTAGTGAT
>DASTEB010000140.1:0-5946 GCA_035710025.1 Chloroflexia bacterium | reverse complement strand
CGGCGCGATGGACGTGGTGCCGTTCGTGCCCGTATCCGGCATGACGATGGACGATGCGGTCGCGCTGGCTCAGCAGGTGGGCAAGCGCATCGCTGAGCAACTGCTGGTGCCGGTGTACCTCTACGCCAACGCCGCGGCCACGCCAGCCCGCAAGCGCCTGCCCGACGTGCGCCAGGGCCAGTACGAGGGGCTGAAGGAGGCCATCGCCCAGCCCGAGCGCCGCCCCGACTTCGGAGAGCCGAAACTGCACCCCACCGCAGGGGCGACGGCAGTGGGCGCGCGGCCGCCGCTGATCGCCTTCAACGTCAACCTGGGGACCAACAACCTGCAGATCGCCAAGAACATCGGGACGGCGCTGCGCGAGAGCAGCGGCGGGCTGGTGAACGTGCAAGCGATGGGCGTGGACCTGGCGGAGCAGGGCATAGTGCAGGTGTCGATGAACCTGCTCGACTACACCCGCACGCCCATCCACCGCGCCTACGAGATGGTGCGCTCCGAGGCTTCGCGCTACGGCGTGCCGGTCGTCGGCTCCGAGATCATCGGCCTGGTGCCCCTCGACGCTCTGCTAGGCGTGGCCGACTTCTACCTCCGCCTGACCGGCTTCACCCGCAGCCAGGTGCTCGAAGCGCGGTTGCTGGAGGAAGGGGAGTAACACCCCCTTCCTCCACTGCTCAGGCCCACGCTATGGGCCTGAGCGTTCTGCCAGCCAGGTTCTGAGCAACGTGACCGAGAAGTCGTCGCTCTCAAGCTCCTTGAGGGGAGTGCTCGCGGGCGTGTCGGCGGGCAGCTTGAACTCGGCAATTATGTCCGCCAGGGGCACGTCGTAGGCCGTCACCACCTGTTCGAGAGTCATCCAGCCTTTGATCTCTTCGGCATTCGCGCCCGTGGGCGCAACCTTGTTGCCCTGACCATCAACCTTGCCGGACACCGACCAGTACCCGCTTGCCTGCGCGCCCCAGATCGTGCCGAAGAATATCACAAGCACGAGCACGCCGTATACGTAGGGATTGAGTTTCACTTTGCCGCTCCTTCCACGAACGCTACCGTGGCCCCGTCAGGTAGGGCTATGGTCGTGCGCCCGCCCAGGCGAAGCGGCGGCAGGCCGACCTTCAGCTCCAGCGCGCCCTCCCTCGGGCAGACGCCCACGCACTCCAGGCAGCCGATGCAGTCCACACTTGTGATGGTGGACGCCGTGTCGATCTGCAGGCCCATGGGGCAGGCCTTGTTGCACACGCCGCACGCCTTGCACGCATCGCCGTTGCGCTGCAGGTACACCGGGCTGATCTTGCTCAGGAGTCCCGTTGCTGCCCCGAGCGGGCAGGCGTAGCGGCACCAGGGCCTCTCCACGAAGAGGGAGGCCACCAGCGTCACGCCCAGCACGAACAGCCCCGGCCCGACGCTCCACTCGGTGATGGTGAGCAGCGCGGCCCAGGGGTCGTAGTCGCGGAACACCATGAAGCCGAACGCCGCCGCGCCGCCGACCGCCCACACGAGCACGCCGTACTTGAGCAGGCGCAGCGGCCGGTCGAGCACCGAGAGCCACGCGCCCTTCGTCTTCAGCGTCTTGACGACGCGGCGCACAGGGCGAAACCGCTTCTGCATCCACCCGCTGAACTTGCTGACCATGTCTTGCAGGAACCCTAGCGGGCAGATCCACCCGCAGAAAGCGTTACGCGCTAGCAGCGCCACGAGCAGCACCGCGCCCCCTAGCACGATATTCGACAGGTGCGTGTGGGGCACGTAGCTGCCGCCGCTGGTGACGTACTTGTAGAGCGTCTCAAGCCCGCCGAATGGGCAGAACGCCTCGGCCGATGCGGTGGTGCTCTCGCCCCCTTCGCCCGCCAGTGTGTGCTGCGCGACCGTAAACGTGATGAACGCGGCAAACCCAAGCTGCGTCACTCGGCGAAACGTGCCGTGCTGCAGCAGCCGAGCAAACCCTTTCTTGCGCTTGATTACCCCTCCCAGCGCCTTACCGTTCTTGCCAATAGCCTTTACGTCCGTAGCCATATCAGGCCTCCGCGGTACCAGTATGAGTCCAGTGTAGGGTGCGCGTTTGCAGATCTTGTGGAGAAGCTCTGTAGGTCTGTGGTGAGGAATCGGGGCACCGCCATAAATCCTCCCAAAGTCGCCCCGAAATTCGTCCGAAATACCTTTCCGGTTTCCTCCGCCCCGGCCTAGTCCTTTCTTGAGAGACGGGCAAGTCACCCTTTACGTCCGGAGGACCGCATAGATGGTCGCTAACGCTATCATAAACATACTATTCCCGCCGTCCCCTGCAGCCCCGGTTCCCGCCATCCCCACCGCCTCGGCCAATACCGACGATACCTCCGACGAGCCTACGGAGCGCCGGATGTACCAGCTGACCGACCTGACCGGCAACCACAACAAGTTCTACATGGTCGAGCTGTGGCCCGCCCCGGACGGCAAGGTGCGCTTTCGGGCGTCGTGGGGCCGCGTCGGCTCCAAGCCCCAGACCGCCGAGAAGGTTGTGACCCCGTATGCAGTCGAGGCGCAGATCGCCGAGAAGGTGCGCAAGGGCTACCGGCGCGTCGAGCTTCACCGCCCCGAGGTCGAGATCATCGCACAGCCCGACGACCCGCCCCTGCCGAAGTTGGATCCCAAGGTCGTCCAGCTGGTCGACTGGGTGTTCCTCGAGGCGGGCGAGCACATACGCTCCTACCTCGCGGTCGAGGTGGATGCGCTCGGGCAAGACCAGATCAACGAGGGCCGCCGGCTGCTGTCCGAGGCGCAGACGCAGTACAACACCCTCCGGCTCAATCCCTTCAAGCGCGACCAGAACATGAAGGTACTCGCCGGGACCGTGCAGGGCTATTACAACGCCATCCCGACGAAGCTGCCCGCCCGTATGGACCCCGAGCGCGTGGTACTGGACTTCTGCAAGCAGCTGAACGAGCAGGAAGACCGTCTGCTGCAGCTAGAGGCTGCCATCGCCATGATGAAGGTGGAGCGCAAGCACCCCGGCCAGTCGCACTACCAGAACCTCGGCGCCGACATCAATGTGCTGCCGGCCGACGACCCGGCGCGCATGGACATCGTGGCCTATGTGGAGCGCACGCAGGTACACGGCTACAAGGTCCGCGTGCGCGACGTGTTCGAGGTGTGCATACCCGAGGAGCGCAAGGCATACGAGCAGAACAAGCACGGCATCGGGCACCGCGAGTTGCTGTTCCACGGCACGCACAACCGCAACGTGCGCCACATCCTGCGCCAGGGCCTCATCTGCCCGCGCACCGCGTCCAACGGCCGGATGTTCGGCAACGGCATCTACCTGGCGAACAGTTCCTCGAAGAGCGTCAACTACTGCGCCGTCGGCCGCGCCGGCTTCCCTAACATGTTGTTCGTGGTTGAGGCCGCCCTGGGCAACTCCTACGTCGCTACCACGGCCAAGGGCTTCAACAAGCCTCCCCGCGGGTACGACTCGGTATGCGGCAGGGCCGGGCACACGAAGGCATGGGCCGCATTCACCCTGCAGAACGACGAGTTCGTGGTCTACCGCCCCGAGCAGCAGACAATCCGCTACCTGATCACCTTCGAACGGTAAATCCGGGCAATAACAAGGCTGCGATAGAGAGATTTTCAAGGAGAGTGAGAGAAATGTGCTGGCAATGCGACAGGAATCGAAGGGCGAGGAAGAGCGACGGCGTGGTCCGTTTCCCCATCAGCGAAGAGGGCCTGGCCTGGCTCGCCGGACAGGAGCTTTACCGCCGCACCGAGGAAGGCGCCGAGTTCACCGCGTACGACGTGACGCTGGCCCTGCGCGAGGCCAATCCGCTGGTGGACATCCGCCACGACCGCGTGCGCGAGTTCGTACACGAGTACATGGGCGCGCTGCTGGTGCAGGGCGACTACGAGGCCACCATGCGGCGCTTCGACAACGACTTCGCTGTGATGTACCGCCCCGCGCCCGTCCCTGCCTGGCCCGCCGGGCAACTGACCATTAAGCTGCTGCCACTCAACTAGCGTGCGGGCCTGGTCTCCCCCGCATGCGCGAAGGGCACTCCCACCACGGGGGTGCCCTTCGTCCATTCCTTATCCGGCCAGACGGTTTTGAAGGTTTGCTGCGAGCTAATCCCACCAGAAGAGCCAGACACGCCCATTCAAGAGTGTGGCTGCCAGTGCTTCAATTGTTTCAACGCCCTGTTCAACGATATCTGGACAGTAGGCAAACTGCTCTTGGGCTAACTCAAGGGCCGATTCTCGGCTCTCCGGCGGCCGGGCAACCTGCAATTCGAAGGTGTCAAAGGACATTCCGACAATTTCAGCTCCGTAGCCATCTTCCCAGTATCTCAAGACAGCACAGTGTTCCTCGGGTACGGGGCAATAGTTCCAACCTCCGGCTTTCAGATAGGCAGGTACTTGCCAGCTTACGCGTGTCGGCACCAAAGCGACATAGACGACCGGTAACGGCTCGTATTCCATGCGCTGCTCAGACGCTATCCATTCACCCTTGTACGGAATGGTGAAGCGATCGTCAGGTTTGGAGTCAGAAGGCCACTGACCGCGCGGATACGAATCCTCTTCATCCTCGTCCGAATCATAGATGTTTTCATAGGTGTACCTAAGCCATTCCTCGCCATCTATACTACGGCTGGATTCAAGTATAGCCTCCGTGCTCGTTTCCGTGTTACCTGCTAAGGACTCAAGATGCCTATCCAGCTCCTCACGGCCTCCAAGCACCACAGGCCAGTAGCCGCTTTCCAACACCAGACCGCGCAGCTTCCGCCACAATTCAATCGCACTCTCGCCATCAGTGCTGAGGTAATACATCGTCTCGGCACCCTCACCGAACAGCACCTGAAACGTGGCTGTCTGTATGCCGTTCGTCCTCAAGAACTCTTCGAGAGTAGCCATCCTTCTCTCCGAAATGCTGATACCTCCAGAATTCCAACGCTTTGGAGCCTGCAAATTGACACTAGCCTCGAATCCCCTCCAGCTCGTCACGCATGCGGGCCAGGAACGTCTCGTCCTTGATCATGCCGAGGTTGATGTCCACGTTGGCGCGCGCGCCCTCGCGGGCGGCCTCGGCCAGCAGCAGCGCGACCCGCGCGTCCGACGCCACGTTGGGGTTGGCCTTCTCCATGGCTATCTGCGCGAGCTGGTAGGTCTCCATAGCAGCCTTGGCCACGCGCAGGGGCACCTCGGTAGCGCCCTTGAGCGCCTCCTGGATGGCGGCGGTTCTGGCCGCTTTCTCGGTGTCGCTGTCTTTGGGCAACTTGTACGCGGCGCTCACCTCACTGAACGCGTCGGTGTCCTCGTCGACCGCGGCCAGCATCATGTCGCGCAATTCGCCCGCCCGGCCGAGGATGACTTTCATCTCCTCCTCGACGTCGCGGAACTTCTCGCGCCCTATTGTGAGGTTGGCCGCCATCTCCACCATCGCGGCTGCCATCGCCCCCGCGAGCGCGCTCGCGCTCCCTCCACCCGGCGTGGGCGAGGCCGACGCCAATTGCTCGACGAAATCCTGTACCGTTAGTTTGGTCAATGCCATTGGTGATCCTCCAGGAGATTTACTGAGTTATCTGCGGACTTGCCCTGGTGAGTGCCCTTGGAACGCCCGGCAACTAAAGTTGCGGGCTACATTTACGAAGTCCGGCCTGCGCCGGACTGCGCCGGGCACCTTCGGTGCCGGCATCCTCTGCCGGTTGGGTGCCAGGCCCGCTCATGCATCTTCACGCTGCCATGCTGCGTTAGTATCCTCGCACTTCTCCCACTCGGCTACTAGGGTGTTTTGCTGGTGGTGACGCTTCTGGTTCGCGATGTACGTTGACACCGCAGATATTCCGCTCCTATCTACGGTGAAAGCTCCATACGCGCCTTGCCATTTGAAGAAGGTGTCAGGCCGCAATCTGTGTGTCATAAGGTGCGAGGATGCGCCCTTAACTTCTCTTGCGAGTACTGCCGGTGACATGGCCGCAGGGAATCCCA
>DASTEB010000139.1:0-3022 GCA_035710025.1 Chloroflexia bacterium | reverse complement strand
TGACCAGGAACTGGTACGGGTCGATGAGGCCGTTGTTACCGAATTCCTGGACCTTCAGGTAGAAGGTGCCCGTCTGGGTGATGGGTGCTCCGGCGATAGCCGAGCTTAGCGAGCCCTGCGAGCCGGTATCATCATCGAACTGCACGGTGTCGCTCAGGGGGTCGGTCAGGTAAATCTGGCTGTCCTGGCCCGCGGACTGCTGGGTATAGAGATAGGCCCAGACGCGGTCGCCGGCCGTAAGTGACACCTGGAACCAGTCGAAGTCACCGATTGGCTCAATGCTGCCCGGGATCCAGAGGTTGTCGGTCAGCACGACCGCCTGCGCTGTGGTCAGGGTATCGTTTGGCTCGATATCGCCCACAACGCATTCGGGAGCGGTGAGGGCATCGAATCGCGCGCTTCCATTGGCATCGATGTGAGTTGGGAGCGGCGGCTCTTTCACTGCGGGTTTTTCCTGGTCGCCCGTACGCAGTGCCTGAGGGGCTGCGACGCCCTGCGTCGGCACTCCCGCAAATGCTCCGCCCGCTAACACCGTTGTGGCCAGGAGGAGCACCAGGAGAGGCAAGAGTCGCCAGTGACTCTTCCGTTCACGGTTACCCGTCATGTTTATGACTCCTTCCTTCTGAGATGCACGACAGTAGACCGTACGCGACTATCCTATACACACCTCCTGCATGGAGTACTGGATTGAGCGAACACCCTCTTTGCTGCGCCATGGGCGTGCGCTTCGAATGAGATGGCATCCGGCCCGGTACTCAGCCAGGTGCCTGACCTGTGCTGCTGATGCGGCGGATGCGCAAATGCGACCAAGTAATACCGTAATCATTACAGGTAATCACTACTGGTCCATCGGGGAAGGCCAGCCGGCTCCTTGCCGAGAAGGCACGTAATGAACGACACCGCACTCCAGACGCTTGTGAGGCGATGCGATTGTTGCGGGTCGGCCCAACCGCCAGTCGCGGGAAAAAGGCGGTCATGCCTCGAGCATAGACACTCACCGTACGCTGTCCATGCCGGGCCGCAACCTGAGGCCAGGCGTCGTAGACCAACATCAAAGTGGGCCCAACGACACACAGGCGTGCAAATCATAGCAGAGGTGCCCTACCCTGTCAATACTACAGGGCTGCCGCGATGGTCGAATTGCGGTGCCCGGCCCGCAGCAAACTGCAGCTTTGGTATAATTCACGTGTGGGGCGCTTTGCCGACCCCTGCCCGCGGCGTAACCCAGGTCATACACCGCGCTCCCAGACATCCAGACGGGGCGCACTCTCGCGCATGTTCATATCAGTCCGCAAAGCCTACCGGGACCTCACGCGCCGCAAGCTCCGCTCCTTCCTCACCGTAATCGGTATCGTCATCGGCGTGGGCGGCCTCGTGGCCATAACCTCGACGTCAAAGAATATGACGGCGGCGCAGGCTGCCGCCTACAACAATAACTCCCAGCAAGATATGCGCTGGTGGGTCTCGAGCGCACCCCGGAACCTGCTTGCCGCGCTCGCCCTCGTGCCCAACGTAGAAGAGGCCGAGCTTCGCGCAACCTACTACACGAAGTGGCTCGCCTCGGACGCCTGGCGCGATATCTATTTCAACGGCATCACCGACTTCGAGGAGATGCGCGTCAACCGCATAGACCTTGTCGAGGGGCGCTGGCCCCGCCGGGGCGAAACCGTGCTGGAAGCCTCGGTGCGCGACGTCGCCCCCGTGCAGATCGGCGATGACCTTGTTTTCAGGGCAGGCGCGGGTAACGCGACGCGCCACCTGCGCGTGGTCGGATTCGCCAAGTCGCCGTCGTACCCCAACGCCGCCATCATGGGCACGTCGGTAGCGTACGCGCTCGACTCCGAGGTGCGTAAGATGTACGGGGGCGAGGGCAACAACCAGGTACTCGTGCGCCTGGCCGACTTCTCCCCCGCGGTTCGCCCGGATACGCGCCAGGAGATCCAGCGAGTGTACGAGAAGCGCAACCTGCAGTACGGCTCGTACTGGGAGCGCAACCCCGACGACTACGTGGGCAAGCGCCAGCTAGACGCTCTCGTCACCCTTATGACCGTCTTCTCCATCGTCGGCCTGGTCATCGCCTCGTTCCTCGTGGCAAATACGCTGGCCGCCGTGATCTCGGAGCAGATGGGCGAGATCGGCGCGATGAAAGCTATCGGGGCGACCGGCGGCAAGGTGGTGAGCGTGTACGTGGTCGCCGGGGTGCTCTACGGGCTTGTGGGCACGGGGCTTGGCCTCGCCCTCGGTATCTTCGGCGGGCACGCGCTGCTGCTGTACCTGGGCGGCCTGTTCAACCTGGGGATCGGCGGTGTCACCGTCGACCCCATCGACGTGCTGCAGGGCGTCGGCGTGGGCGTCGGCGTGACCACGCTGGCTGCCTTGCTTCCCGCGTGGCGCGGCACGTCCATCACTGTGCGCAAGGCGCTCGACAACTACGGCATCACGGCCACGTACGGGCAGGGCGTGTTCGACAGGCTGGTGCAGCGCGTAAGCAACCTGCCGCGCGTGCCTGCTATCGCGCTGAGAAACCTCGCACGCCGCAAGGGACGTAACGCCGTCACCGTCACGGCCATCGCGCTGGCCACCGCCGCCTTCCTCGCCGCGCAGAGCACGTCCGACTCGGTAAACACCTCCATCGCGAACGCCTACGACGTGTACGGCTCCGATGCATGGGTGTGGTTCCAGTCGCCCGTAACCGAGGGCTTCGCCAACACCCTCCGCTCGATGCCCGAAGTCACAGGGGTCGAGGCGTGGGCCTCGTCGGGCGCGGCTGTGGACGACCTGCGCGTGACCATGTGGGGCATTCCGCCCGATACGTCGCTCTACATCCCCCGCATCACCTCGGGCCGCTGGCTGTCGGACGGCGAGCCGTTTACCGCGGTCATCTCCACGCGCATGGCCGAGAACCGCCGCCTCAAGCCCGGCGACCGCATCGAGCTGCGGGTGGGCGGGGAGAACGCCTGGCTCACGGTCGTCGGCACGGTGAACGACAACGCCCAGGGGCTGCAGTCGTCCTCGCGCGGCA
>DASTEB010000138.1:0-20620 GCA_035710025.1 Chloroflexia bacterium | reverse complement strand
CGGATGATCAGGCCGGTGTCGCCGTCGATCAGGTCGAAGCGGCGGTTGCCGGTGCCCGAGACCCACACGTCGTTATCGGCGTTGACCGACACGTGGCGCGTGCCCGAGGAGGAGACGCGGGTGTAGTGGATGATGCATTCGTCCTGGGCGGTGCTCACGCCGCCGAGGGTGTCGGCGCCGTTCAGGTTGGTCCACGGGCGGATGTCGTTCAGGCCCGTGGAGGTCTCGATGGTGCCGTTGCCGTTGCGGTCCACGCAGCCGTCGTTCTCGCGCAGCCCGACGTGCACCACGCTGTTGCCGGCGCGGTTGCCGGCCCACACGTTGCCGTTATAGTCCACGGTGGTCCGTGAGGGGTCTTTGGGCTGGCCCTGGGGCGAGGTCCAGTACTCGCCGAGCACCTGCCCGGTGTTGGTGTCGATCTTGACGATGGTGCCCTTGGTGGACACGGCCACCCAGATGAAGTTGAAGGCCTGGGTGACGCCGCCGATCTGCAACTGGTCGGGCACGCTGTGCTCTACGTTGGAAGAGGTGCCCTCGTCGAAGTCGTCGTTGCTGCTGTACGTGCGGGAAGTGATCGACTCGGGCGTGTTGGTCGCGGTGGGCGTGAACGTGGGCGTGAGGGTGTTGGTGGGCGTGCGGGTGAGGGTAGCGGTAGGGAGCACGTCGCCGCACACGTGAGCGCCGAGGTAGCGGGCGCTGATGCGGTCGTCGCCGGGCAGGTCGTAGCCGGTGATGCGGACGATGGCGAAGCTGACGACGTGGTACAGCGTGCCCGAGCCCGACAGGACGGTCACGTCCCACACGGGCACGGTGATGTCGATGGTCTTTAGCTCTTCGAGGGCGGCCCTAATGCTGGTGCTGTTCGCCACGCCGGGCCGGCCCTGAACCCAGTCGCCTACCGAGACGGTGTGGTCGACGGGGTTGTTGGGGTTGACGTAGGTGTCGACGTCGCCGGGCGGGAAGAGGCTGGTGGCCAGGGTAGGCTCGCTGGTGGCCCCGGTCCACGACAGCCAGCCGAAGTTGCCGGGCTGGGTGCCGTTGTAGATGTCCACCAGCTCGCCGCCGATGGGCACCCCCTGCAGCGAGCTTGCGTGAAGGGCTATGGGGTAGAGGCCGCACGCGTTGACGGCGCCCTGGTACAGGCCCGCCGCGCTCGCGGTCTGCTCCTCCGAGGCAGGCCCGCCCGGTTGGATGGGCCGCCCGTAGAAGGGCAAGAGGAGCATGGCGAGAATCACCGCCACGCTCATGATGCGGTTGATGCTCTCTCTGGTTCGCCGGTTCATGAAGTAGGGGCGCGCGGGCACAAAAGTGCCCCTGTATGGCCTGTGCCAAGGGTGCATGGGGGGTCCTCCTGGTGCAGGTAGTAGGTGCTTGCTCTCGGGGCGGGAGAAGCGGAAGATATAGTGCGGGGGCTATATGTCGCGGCCTCCCATACAGCGAGAGCGTCTGCGATGGGACGGCGCGTAGAAGCAGCCGCGTGAAATAGGCACGAGGAGGGGCGTCGGCTGCGAAGCGGCCATGCCCGGCCTTCAAAAGCCCGGGCGGGGAAAGCACACGGAGTATAAGGGAAAACTACCGGGCTAGTACCTAGTACTTTTTGGCTATTTTGTGAGGAGTAGTACGGCTTCCGGTCGGCTCGACCCATAGGCTCGCGCCGGATGGGGCGCGGGGCGAGCGCCGGACACGAAAAGAGCCGGGTCGGTAGGCGCCTGGCCTATCCCCGGCTCTGTCGCGGCGGCTGCGCTTCTTACGAGATGTCTTCCAGCCCCTCAAGCTCCGACTCGTCCATCTCGAACGAGTTCTCCTCGGAGGGAAAGGCGCCCGACTGCACGTCGGCCATGTAGCGGGTGAAGGCGTCGGTGAGGGCCGCGCCCATGTCGGTGTACTTGCGGGCGTGCCTGGGCATGAAGTCGGGGTACCAGCCGAGGATGTCGTGCACCACCTGCACCTGCCCGTCGCACAGCGGCCCCGCGCCGATGCCGATGGTAGGGATAGTCAGTTTGCGCGAGATCAGCCCGGCGAGCGCTGTCGGCATCGTCTCGAGCACGACGGCGAAGCAGCCCGCCCGCTCCAGCGTGAGGGCGTCGCGCAGGATCTTCTCGGCAGCCTCGCGGGTCTTGCCCTGTATCTTGTGCCCGCCGATCACGTTGATCGACTGCGGGGTCAGCCCGAGGTGCCCCATGACGGGGATGCCCGCCGCCACCACCCGCTCGATCACCGGCGCGACCGCCGCGCCCTCCATCTTGACGGCGCGCGCACCGCCTTCCTGCAAAAAGCGCCCGGCGTTGCGTAGCGTCTCGTCTGGGCTGAGGCTGTAGCTCATGAAGGGCATGTCCCCGATCACCAGGGCTCGCTGGGCGCCGCGGCTCACCGCTTTGGTGTGGTGCAGCATGTCCTCCATAGTGACGCGCACCTCGGAGTCGTACCCCAGCATGACCCGCCCGAGCGAGTCGCCCACCAGCAGCAAGGGGATGCCGGCAGTGTCGGCCAGTTTGGCGGTGGAGTAGTCGTAGGCGGTGAGCATGACGATCTTCTCGCCGCGCTCCTTCATCGCCTTGAGTTTCGTGACCGTCATGCGCCCGGTGGCGCGGGCCTTTGCCTGCTCCTTGCTATCGGTCTGCATCTCGACTACCGACATTGGTATGTCTCCTTCGCGAAGTGCGCTAGTCGCAGCTTGTGTCTACGTCGGGGTGCTCTCGGCCCGCGAGGGCGTTGCGCAGCCTGGCTATCGCTTCGTCGCTCAGGCCGGTTTTCTCGCGGGCGAGCGGGATGGTCTGCTCGGCAAGCTCGCGGTACAGGTCGAGCACCTCGGGCGCGCACTTCTCCAACGCCACCAGGTGGCGTGCCACGGTGCCGGCGTCGCCCCTGGCGATGGGGCCGGTGAGCGCGGCGGGCAGGCCGAGCGCCTCCAGGTTGTTCACCGTGCCGCGCAGCAGGGGCAGCAAGTAGCCCAGCGCGGTGTTGGAGTCGGGCGCAAGCCCTTCGCGCACGAGCAGGTCGGCGGCGGTAGCGGCCAGCGTGACGGTGTAGTTGGACAGGATGGCGGCTGCGGCGTGGTACAGGGTCTTCTGGTTAGCGCGCAGGTGGATGGCAGTCCCGCCGAGCAGCGCGGCCAGGCGGTCGAGGTCGGCGGCAAGATCTGGGTCGCCCTCGATGGCGAAGGCCGAGCCGGGTATCTGCCTGATGGCGGCATCGACGTCGGCGAACGCCTGCAGCGGGTGGAACGAGGCAATTTGCGCGCCCGCCGCCTTCGCCGAGGCAAGCACGGTGCTTGGGAGCGCGCCGCTGCAGTGCACCACGCCGTGGTCGGGCCGCCAGCCGCCCGCGTCCGCTATCTCGCGGCATACTTGCTCGATGGCGTCGTCGGGCACGGCGAGGCATACGATACGCGCACCCTCGACGGCGGCGGCGACATCCTTCGCCCGCTCGGGGTCAAGCCCGGCAGTACGGGCGGCGCGCCTGCTCGCCTGGGTGGTTCGCCCGGCGATCGCTACGTCAACCCCGCGTGCGTGCAGCAGCGAGGCGAGCGCCGTGCCGACCTTGCCCGCGCCCACGAAGGCGACCGGGCCGGGCAGGACCCGGGCAGCAGATTCGCGGTCGGGCCGGGAGGCAGCCCTGTGTTTTCTCTCGAGTGTCACGGCCATAAAAAACGCTCCCGTTCGCGCCACGGGAGCTTGAGCTAGCGGAGGCGGGTGCGCACGCACCGCGCCGGTTTGTCTCTCTTGTCCGCCATCTCAGTCCCGCGCCGGAGATCCAAGTGGTCTACGGTACATTATAGCACATCTGCCCACTGCCTTCTGCCTGCTCACCTCACGCTGGCATACCTCGTGCAGAATTACAGGGGCCGGAAGCGGCCGTGAGGCACCAATATTCGCGAGGAGACTTCTCATGGGCAAAGCGATGCAGGCAGCCGGAGGGCTTGGGCTGGCGGGGGCGGCGGGCATAGCGGGTGTGGCGGGCCTTGCCGCGTGGAACCAGGCGGTACATATCCGCCCGGGCGAGCTTGAGGAGCAGCTGCCCGCACGGCCGACCATGTGGAAGTGGCGCTTCGGCAACGTCGCCGTGTACGAGAACGGCAACCGCTCCAACCCGCCCATGCTCCTGCTCCACGGGCACAACGCCGCGGCCTCCGCGGGCGAGTGGCGCCACCCGTTCCGCCTGCTGGCCGAGCGCTACCATGTGTTCGCGCCCGACCTGCTCGGCTACGGGCTGTCATCGCGGCCCGATATTCCATATACGCCCGACCTCTACATCGAGTTCATCCAGGACATCCTGCGCGAAGTTGTGCAGGGGCCTGCCGTCGTGGTCGCGTCGTCCCTCACGGGAGCGTACGCCATCGAGGCAGCCTCGGGCGACCCCGACTGGGTTACCGCGCTCGTGCTCGTGTGCCCAACGGGCGTGAAGCGGCTGACCGAGCAGCCCACCTCCGGCGCGGTGGTCGAGAGGCTGCTCGCGTTGCCCGTGCTGGGCGAAGGCGCGTTCCACGCTATCGCTTCTCACCAGTCGATCCGCTACTTCCTCGAGAACCAGGCCTACCACAACAAGGCGCTCGTGACCGACGACCTTGTGGAGCGCTATTACCGCACGGCCCACGTGCGCGGAGCATGGCACGCGCCCGCCGCTTTCGTATCGGGCAAGCTGTACCACGACGCGAGCGAGGCATGGCGCACTCTCCAGCAGGGGATACTGCTCGTATGGGGCCGCGAGGCCGCCATCACGCCCATCAGCGACGCTGCCGCCTTCCTCGCGCTCAACCCGCGGGCCCAGCTTGCCGAGGTGTCGACTGCCGGTATCCTGCCGCACGACGAACAGCCGCAGCAGTTCGCCAACACCGTGCTGAACTGGCTCGACCGCCTGCCCTGACAGCGATATACTTGCCTTAGCGCATGGGAGTAGACGCACACGCATGCGCGCTCCCACGCAACAGCCCATGCCTCCGATATTTCATCTGAAAGTCAGGCCGCTTGACGCGCTGGCCATGGCGCTGAGCGTCACCGGCCATGCCGCGGCGGGCACCTTCCTCACCAACCGCGTGGTGATCGGCTCGCCCGAATATTGGCCCAAGGCCGTGCTCATCCTCGGCTTCTGGTGGGCCTGGCCGTTGCTCGGGCTGGCGAACGCGCTTGCCGTAGGTCGGCGGGGCGGACTCGCCCGCGCCATGCTGCCGCCCACCACGCCGGGCAGGCTGTGGGCACTCGGCTTCGGGGCGCTCGGGGCGCGGTGGCTAGTGCAGGAGGCCGCGCGCAAGCTGCACCCGCGCACGCTTCCCGCCGACGTGAAGCCGCTCGGCACGGTGGAGCACGACCTGCGCGACCACGTTTTCCGGCACGAAGGGGTGGACGCATCGGGCATGCGTGGGGCCGTGCGGCGGGCAAACGAGATGTAACGGCTTGAGCTGCGCTCCTATGAGGTCGCTCTCGACCGCCTGCCGCCTGAGTTCGACGGCTTCACCATCGTGCAGGTCAGCGACGTGCACTACGCCCACTTCTCGTCGGCCGAGTTCGTGTGCCGGTACGTCGACATGGTCGTGGAGATGTCGCCCGACTTCGTGGCGCTGACCGGCGACTACCAGACCTATCCTAAGGACGTGGAGAAGGTGGCCCGGCTGCTCGCGCCGCTGGGCGAGTGGTCGTGCCGCGAGAGGGGCGGGCGCGGGGTAGCGGCGGTGCTGGGCAACCACGACCGCGAGGCCGGCGCCGAGCACGTGGCCGACGCGCTGCGACGGGTGCGAATCCCGGTGCTGAACAACGAGCACTTGCGGCTGGAGCGGGGAGGCGCGCCGCTGTATATCGTGGGGGTGGCCGATCCGTGGTCGCCCTGGCACAACCTCGACCTCGCGCTGCTAGGCATACCGGAGGGCGGCTGCAAGGTGCTGCTGGCCCACGTGCCCGACTACCTCGACACCCACGCGGCGGGCCGGGTCGATTTCCAGCTTTCGGGGCACAACCACGGCGGGCAGATCAAGGTCCCGGGCCTGGGCGCGCTGCTCGTGTCGTCGCGTTACGGGCGGCGCTACGACGAAGGCTTTTTCACCCGAGCGGGCACGCTGATGTACGTGAGCCGCGGGCTGGGCGGCAAGCCTCCCGTGCGCTTCGGCAGCCTACCCGAGATCACCCGGTTCGTGCTGCGCTCCCACTAGCGTCAGGGGGCCGGCCGCGGCGTTTGCATCGTCAGCGCGAGCATCTTCGAAAGCTGCGCCCGTGTGATGAGCGAGTTCGGCCTGAACGTGCCGTCCACGTGCCCGCCCGCGATGCCCCTCCTCACAGCCGTCTCGACGAAGGGGAAGGCCCAGTGGGTGGGCGGCACGTCGGGGAAGGTGGCGGTCTCGGGGTACTGCAGGTTCCAGCCTCGCGCCATCACCATCATCTTGGTGGCCTGCCCGCGCGTTACCGGGTTCTCGGGGCGGAAGGTGCCGTCGGGGTAGCCGTCGATGATGCCGCGCAATTTGGCCGTCTCGATGTACTGGTAGAAGGTCGAGCCGGGCTGCACGTCGGTGAACGTGGGGAAGTAGGGGTTGTACAGGTTCCACCCGAAGCCGAGCACCACCATCTTGGCGAACTGCCCGCGCGTCGAGTTGGCGTTGGGCCTGAATGTGCCGTCAGGATAGCCGGTAATCACGTCGCGGCAGTAGAGGTAGGCTACGTGCTGGTAGGCCCAGTGGGTGTCGGGCAGGTCGGAGAAGCTCATGCCGCACGGGCCGGGGGTGGGCGATGCAACGGGCGCGGGGGTGGGCGTGGGCCCGCCGCCGGGGAAGGGCCCCGCGGTGACGCGGTCGACGGGGTTGGGCAGGCCGTGGTTCAACTGCAGGCCGGTATAGAAGTTGGGGCTGCCCGCGATAGCGTTGTAGCGCATGGCCGTGCTGTAGCCGAGCGGCACATTGCTCAGGCGCACCTCCCAGTCGAGGTGCGTGCCGGGGTCGGGCTGGCACGAGCCGAAGGATGTGCCGTCGTTGCCCTGGTAGCCGATTAGCTGGCCGGCCTGCACGTACTGGCCGGGCGACACGGCAAGGTAGCGCTGCCCGGTCACGCGGTTGCCCATGTGCCCGTAGAAGGTGTAGGTGTAGCGCCCGTTGCCTCCGATATTGAAGCCGTGGTCGATGGCGACCTGGGTGCCGTAGCCGTCGTTGATGTACTGGGCGAGGGCCACGAGGCCGGGGGCCGCGGCGTAGATGGGGTATTGGCCCGCGTAGCAGCCGCCCGACACGTCGGCGCCGTGGTGGAAGATGTAGCTCGCGTACTGCAGCTGGTTGTTGTGGTCGTAGTAGTAGTCGGCGCTTTCGTAGGTGATCGGTTCGAGGAACAGGGTGGTGACCCAACCCGCGGTGGGCACGCCCAACCCGCCCACCGTGGGCGCGGCGGCGGTGAGGGCTGCCCCGCCCGCTATCAAGCTGAGCAGCGCCAACAGCCATGACACCGGCTTGAGCACCTGCCCGTAGCGCGAACCTGCGCGCTGTGCTTCCTGCCGTTTCGCCACCGGCTACCTCCCGACAGTGAGGGTACTTGCGACCGCGTCCAGCATCGCCGTGATGTTGTTCTGGGTGGCCTCGTCGGTGCCCGGGCCGATGGACGTGGAGAAGCCCACCACCGGCCCGCCCGCCGCGTCGAATATGACCACGGTGTAGATGCGCGAGGCCATGCCGTTACGCGGGTCCTTGTTGATCTGCTTGACCGCCTGCTTGCCGTTCAGGCTGATGTTCTCGCCCTGGATGGTGGCCACGTCCGCCGCCTTCTGGCCGACCAGTATGTCGGTCGAGGCGCACCTGGCGGGCAATTCGCCGCCGGTCATCGTGCGGCCGGCGCCCGGCGCGCAGTAGGATAGCTCGGGGGTCCAGCCGGGAGGGTAGCGATAGGAGTAAGTCACGTCCGCGGCCGTGCGCGTCACCTGCTTCCAGGTCGACACGTCGGGGCTTGCGGCTTGCTCGCCCCCTTCGGCCTCCGACTTCGGCGCTACCGTAACGGTGGCCTGGGTGACGGCGGGAGGGTCGACCCTCTCGGCGGTCTTGCCCGCGGCGGGCGCGGGCGCGTCAACGTCTAGCTGCGGGTCCTGGCCGGGCGCGGCGCACGCGCCAAGCAGCAGCAGGGCGGCCAGCCCCACGGCAGGCGCCCACCGCTTCCTCGATAGCGATCCGGTCATGCGATAACCTCCACCCCTGGCATCGCGGGCCGCGTACCGTGCGCCCGCCGCTGCTGCCACTTCTACTTCTGCTGCTGCCTCTACTGTAGGCAACGGATATTACGTCAACTGGTCGCACCCAGTGTAGCACGCACATCCCCCGGTGTGGACAGTTTTCGACAACGGGCTATTGCTGCTGTCAGGTTGCCCCCTAATGGGTAAGCGAGAATGCACGTAATATTGACAGTAGTATTGCTATTTGTTATGCTGCAACCGGTGGCCTGTCGGTCGGGTACTCGGGGCTAAAAAGGTGGTGCTGATATGGGGAACGACGGCTTCACGCGGGACGATTCCGACTTCATGGGCACGGATGGCGGGGGCACGCAGGCCCGAGGGCCGCAGGGCGCATCAGCCGGTAGGGACGCGGACCAGGCCACGGGCGCGACGCGCGAGCGCACAGGCACGAGCCGCGGACGGGGCGGCGGGCGAGTGAGCCGCCTGTCGCAGATCACGGCCGACCGGCCCATCTTCACCCTGAGCGTTGCGGCCGATCTGCTCGGTCTGCACCCGCGCACGCTGCGCATCTACGAGGAGAAGAAGCTGGTGGTGCCCGCCCGCACCGAGGGCAACCGCCGCCGCTACTCGCAAAACGACATCCAGCGCTTCCAGTTCATCCGGCGCCTCACCGGCAGCGGGGTGAACCTGGAGGGCGTCCGCATCATCCTCGGCATGGCGGACGAGTTGAGCCGGCTCGGCGGCGATCCAAACGCGATAATCGAGCGCAGCCTCCAGATGCTCGATTCCGAGTCGGACGGAGATGACCGGTAGAGAATTCGTCGCCGTCGTCAGAGCCACCATACGCGAATACCGCCGCAACGACATCGGCAACATGGCGGCGGCCCTCACCTACTACTCCTTCTTCAGCCTGTTCCCTCTGCTGATCGTTTCGATCACGGTGGCGGCGATCATCCTGGGTAGCCAGGGGGAAGCGGCCGACCTGGTGCTGTCCAACCTGAGCCGCCTGCTGCCCGGCTCGCGCGACCTGATCTCCGAGGCGATCAACGCGGCCTTTCGCAACCGCGAGACGGCGGGCCTGCTGGCCGTGGCCAGCGTGCTGCTGCTGCTCTTTTCGGCCTCCAACGCCTTTATCGCGCTCGACAAGGCCGTGAACCGTGCCTGGGACACCGAGAAGGTGCCGAGCTTTCTCATCGCCCGGCTGATCAGCTTCGCCATGATCCTGGCCGCGGCGGGTATCATGCTGGTGTCGTTCGCGGTCACCCTGACGCTCGCCACGAGCCGCGCGCTCACCACGCAGATCTTCGGCGAGGTGCCGGGCATCGACGTGTTCTGGCAGATAGCCAACCTGGCCGCGAGCGTGGGCCTCATGTCGCTGATGTTCCTGCTGATCTACAGGTGGTTGCCGAGGACGCACGTGCTCGTGGCCGACGTGTGGCGCGCGGCCCTGCTGGCTGCGGTTATTTGGACCGCGGTGAAAGAGGGGTTCGCGTACTATCTGGGCTCGAACTTCGCGACCCTGGACGCCGTGTACGGCACCCTTTCGGCTGTGGTGGTGCTGCTCATCTGGATGTACATCTCATCGATTATAATATTGGCCGGGGCCGAGTTCAGCGCCGAAACCGCGCACGTACGCCGGCTTCGCGAGACCACCGGAGCGTCGCTGGAGGACCACGGTCCCCGCCCTGGCGGGCGAGGCAGCCCCTGGCTCCCCGGCAGCGAGCCGTAAGCGCGTGCCGGTGCCCGGCCGCACGGCGGGCCGCCCCGCTACCACACAACCTGAGAGGACATCCGCACCATGGACGAAGATATCATGCGCCGCCTTGTGAAAGGCATTCTCGTGCTCGTGCTCACCACCGTGGCGACCTGGCTCGCCGGCTACATCACCGACAGGATCCTCGGCCCCGAGGAACTTGAGGAAGCGTAGAGCAATGCGTGATGCGTAATGCGTAATGCGTAATGCGTGATGCGTGAACTCTCCCCAGCACCACGGCTTACTCCGCACTACCCGGCTCGGACAAAGCTCACGCATCAGGGCCGTCACGCATCACGAACCGTCACGCATCAGGGCCATCACGCACTAGTACTATGCCCCGTCCATTTTCCACATCCCCGCCGCGTGGTGCTTTTGCTTGACCGGGTAGGGTAACGCATCTATAATTGGGGCCAATCCCCTCCTCGGAAGGAGCGCCCAGACTGTGCCGCTCTCTCACTCTGTCTCCCGCGAGCGCGACAACGCGCCTGACGAAGTGCATAACCCGTCCGCGGCAGCGCGCGATATGGCCGCGGCGCTGCACCGCGCTGGCATGGGCGGCATGGCGGCATTCGTGCTGCGGGCCTTCAGGCCGCTGGGGTGGGTAGGCGGGCAGGCGCTATGGGCCTTTCAGCCCTTGCTGGGCGCGCTCGGGTTGGGCGCCAGGCGCTCCAGCCTGCTCGACGTGACCGCGCTTGCCGGCCTGCTCGAGCGAGAGGACGGTATAGACGAGCTGCTCTACCACCTGGACGCGCCAGGCCAGGGGCAGACCGCGAAGCGCGGCTGAGCGAGGGCACCGAGGCACTATGGACATTTTCGGCATCCAGGCAAAGTTCGGCGATACGTTCTTCTTCATGCTGGGCGCGCTGCTGCTGTTCCTGGTGCTGTTCCTCGTGTACCTGTGGCTGTCGGGGTGGGGCAGGGGACCTGCGCGCCGCCGCTTCCACCTGCGCCGCATCGAGGCTTACGAGGCCACCAGCGAGGGCCTTGCCCGCGCCGCCGAGACAGGGCGCGCCGTGCACACCTCGCCGGGCACGGGCGGCGTCGGAGCCGAGGGGGTGACCACCGCGAGCACCCTGGCGGGCATGGGCGTGGTCGAGTCGATGGCGCGCACTGCCGCTATCACGGGCGCGCCGGTGCAGGCCACTACCAACGACGCAGTAGCCTTCGCGCTGACCGAAAACGCCCTGCGCCGCGGCTACCGCCGGGCCGGGTGGTCGATGGAAAGCGAGAGCGGCGCGGCGCGCTTCCTCACGCACCGCGACGCGCTGGCCTACGTTGCCGGGGCATCTGAGATCGTGGCGAGCCACAAGGTGTCGCACGCCGTGATGTCGGGACAGTTCGGGGCCGAGGTGCTGCTGCTCACCGAGGCGCAGCGCCGCAGCGGCGCGCACCAGGTAGTCGGCTCGACAGTGCCGCAGGGCGCAGCCCTCGTTACTCTCACTGCCGACCAGGCGCTGGTCGGCGAGGAAGTATTCGCGTCTGGCGCGTACCTTGAGAGGCGCACCACGCACATCGCATCGCTGCTGGCCCAGGACGGGCTGCGCTGGATAGTAATCCTGGCGATAATCGCCGGGTTCGTGCTTGTGAACGTGTTCGGGGTGTCGTGGACCCAGGTGTTCAGCACCACGCCATGACAGCCTTATTGACGCAGAGGGGTGCAACTACGCCTTCACGCATTACTCCTTACGCTCTAACATGACCAACCGCATCGCCACCACCGCCGTTCTGATCATCAACCTGGTGCTCGCCTATGTGGCGGGCCTTATCACCATAGCCGGGTACTTCACGCGCGGCACGCTGGCCGACCTGGGCGGCATGCTGGCGCAGTGGGTGGCGGTGCTGGTGGGCTTCGCGCTGCTCGTTGGCCTCGCCAACCTGATCAAGGTGCATATCGGCCGCGCCCTGAGCCGGCAGGAAGGCTGGCCCTACAGCCTCATCGTCGTGGCGAGTGCGCTCACGGTGCTCGGCCTGGGGCTGGTGGGCGGAAGCCCCGGCACTGAGACGGTCGCCTGGGTGTTCCAGTGGATATACCAGCCGCTCGGCGCCGCGGTGTTCAGCCTGCTCGCCTTCTTCCTGACCACGGCGTTCTTCCGGGCGCTGCGCCTGGGCGGGCGCGAGGCGATGGTAATGCTGATCGTCGCGCTGGTGGTCGTGCTGGGGCAGGCGCCCTTCGCCGCCGCCGCGCCGCTCGACATACTGGTGAGCATCGAGGACTGGATACAGGCGTATCCGGCGCTGGCGGGCATCCGGGCCATCCTGCTCGGCGTGTCGCTCGGCGCGATAGGGGTGAGCGTGCGCGTGCTGCTCGGCCTCGACCGGCCGTATATGGAATAGCATAGGTTCGATACAGATACGCTTTGATGGAACTGACCTGTCCAAATTGCGGGGCCACAAACCGCAGCACGAGCCGCTTCTGCGCCCGGTGCGGCACGGCCCTGCCCAGGCGCGAGCCTGCCGCGGACCAGCAGATCGACCTGCCCTGGCTGCAGGCCGTGGAGGACAGGGCCGTCAAGGAGACGACCAGCCTGCCGACCGGGCAGCCGCCGCAGCCGCCCGCCGAGCAGCAGCAGCCCCAGCAGGCGCAGCCCGCCCCGGCGGGAGAGCAGCCACAGCCTTTACCTAAGCAGACAGCTCCGCTGCCGCCCGAGTACCAGAGCGCGGTACGGCCCGCGCAGCCTGAAGGCGAGGCGCAGCAGGAGCCGCCCGCGAAGCCGGAAGGGCCGCCGGCCCCCGACGAGCCGCCGCCTCCATGGGTGGTGAGCATACTCGAGCCGCAGACCGAGCCGCCCCGCCGCGAGGAGGGCTACGAGCCGGAGGAGCTTGCCCACATCATGCCGTGGGTACACGGCGCGCCCACCGAAGAGGAGGGGGAAGGCGACGCCGCCGGGCCGCCCGCGCACGAGCTTCCCCCCTGGCTGGGCGACGTGACGGTGCAGGAAACGCTGGAGGGGATGCCTCCGGTCGAGGCGGTCGAACTGCCGACCGACCTCGAGCTTGAGGGCGTCGCTCCGTTCGAAGTGCCGGCCGAGCCGAGCGCCGCGCCGCCGCCCGAGGAGCACGTAGATACCGTGCCCGACTGGCTGCGCGCACTCCCTGGCGTGCCCGACGTGCCCCGCGAGCCGAGCCTGCACGTCGGCACCCTGACGCCCACGCTGGCGGGCGAGGGGTCAGGCTCGCTGTCCGGGCAGCTTGCGCGAGAGGTGCCCGTGCGCCCGCCTCGTCCCGGCTCGGTCGAGACGCTTGCCGCGCTGCTCCAACCCGCGGCCCCCGAGGCGACCCGCCGGCGGGTGCCCGGCACCGGCCTCCTGGCCGACCCCGCGCGCAGGCGCGTGCCCGGGCTGCTGACCGACCGCATCATCTACCTAGTGATACTGGCCGCGCTGCTGGCCGTGGTGATCGCCCGGCTGCCGTTCGGGCAGATACCGGCCCCGCCTGCCCCCGGCGTGATCGAGTTCTACAACGCCGTCGAGACGGCCCCCTCGGGAGCGCCCGTGCTGGTGGTGTACGACTGGGACGCCTCGCGCTCGGCCGAGATGTCGGTGCTGGCGAAGGTCGTGACCCACCACATCATGTCGCGCAAGTTGCCGTTCGTCACCGTGAGCACCGCGCCGCAAGGCCCCGGTTTCGCACAGCAGGTGACCGACAGCCTGGTGAGCGACGAGACCGCCAATTACGGCTACCGCTACGGCGAGGAGTACCTGGTGCTCGGCTACCTTCCGGGCAACGAGGCGGCACTGAGTGCGCTGTCCACCGACATCCGGCGCGCCTTGCCCCTTGATTACGTACAGGGCAACACGCTGGACAGCTTCGGCCTGATGCAGGACGGCAGCCCCAACCGCATACAGGACTTCTCCATGGTCGTGCTGCTGGCTTCGTCCGAGAGCGACATGCTCGCCTGGATCGGGCAGGTGGCGGCGCGCACCGACATGCCGGTGGTGGCCGCGGTGCCCCAGTCGCTGGAGCCGCTGGCCCGCCCGTTCGTGGGCGTGCCGGTGTCGGGTCTGGACGCCGTGATCAGCGGCCCGTCGGGCGCGTACCAGTACGCCCGCCAGCTTGAGCTTAACGGCCGGGGCGCGGGTCCTCTAGGCGGGCGCGTGGACCTCGACACGCAGTTGACAGCGCAGTCGGTGGCCCAGGTGCTCGTGGCGCTGGCTATCGTCGGCGGGTTCGTGGCCTACGGCACGCGACGAATCTTCAGGAGGCAGGGGTGAGCAGCCCTCAACCGTATGGACGCTAATCTGATCGGAGGCATCGTGGCGGGGCTGCTCACCCTGATGGTGTTCAGCTACCTGCTGGGGGCCAACCCACTGTGGCGCATCGCGCAGAGCCTGCTGGTGGGCGTGTCGGTGGGCTACGTGTCGCTGGTGGTGCTCACGCAGGTGATAGCCCCGCAGGTGGGCCGCATCATACAGCCGCCCGCGGGCCAACCCGAGGTAGACCGCTGGCTGGCTGTCGTGCCGGTGGCGCTCGGGCTGCTGCTGTTGCTGCGCATCGCCATTCCGGGCGCGTGGCCCGCATCGCTCGGGCTGAACATCGTGGTTGTGGTGGGCGCGGCGCTCGCGCTGGGCGGCGCGTTGGCCGGTATTCTCGTGCCCCAGACCCTCGACACGATGCGCCTGCTGTACGTCGCGGACGACCCGGCGTCTATCGCGGCCCTGGTGGGCAACGTCGTGCTTGTGCTCGGCGTGATCTGCGCGCTGGTGTATTTCGCGTTCGGGGCGCGGCCCAACGGCGAGCGACCGCGCGTGATACGCGAGGTGTCGGTGGTGGGGAGGTTCTTCCTGGTGGTGGCCTTCGGGGCCATCCTCGGCTCGCTCGCCACTACTTTCTACAGCGCACTTATCGGGCAATTGGTCTTCCTTGTCGGCCTCGTAGAGGAGCTTGCGGGCTTCTAGCCTCCCTGTCGCCACACATATGAGCAACGAGCAAGCCGAAACCCAACAATCCCCCGCGCAGCCCATCGAGCAAGCGCCGATGCCGCCCGTGGATTCCGCCCCGATGACGGCACCTTCCGCCCCCGCGGAGGAGCCTCAGAAGGAGGGCGCGCCGACCGTCGCCACTGTTGGCGCGGTGCTCGCGGTGGACATCGGCTCGCTGCACACCCGCGCCGCCCTGTTCGACGTGGTGGGCGACGAGTACCGCTACGTGGCCCGCGCATCGGCCCCGACCACCACAGAGGCCCCGTACAATGACGTGACTGCGGGCGTATACAACGCCGTGCGCGAGCTTGAAGGGGTCACCGGGCGCAGGCTGACCGAAGAGAACCGCCTGCTCATGCCGCAGCGGCGCGACAACAACGGCATAGACCTGTTCATCGCCACCACTAGCGCGGCGCCTGCCCTGCGGCTCGCCGTGGCCGCCGTGAGCAAGGACATCTCGGTCATCAGCGCGATGGAGGCGGCCCGCAGCACCTACACCAACGTGGTGGCCCGCATCACCCTGGACGAAGGGGTGAAAGACATCCCCTCGGACGACGACATGCTGCTGTCAACCGCGGCCACCGCATGGTTCCAGGAGCAGATGGACAAGCTGCTGGCCCTGCCGCCCGATATCGCGCTGGTGGCGGGCGGGGTGGACAACGGGCCTGTCGCGCCCCTCATGCGGCTGGCGCAGGTGCTGGCGGGGGCGGCGCGCGAGCAGATCAGCCGGGCCGAGCACGCCGCACGCTCGAACAGGCGGGCGCCCGGCGGTCCCGCGGTGCTATACGCGGGCAACGGCGCGGCGACCGCTGCCGTGACCCAGGTGTTGCAGCCGGTGGCCGAGGTGCGCACCGCGGCGAACGTGCGGCCCGAGCTTGGGGTCGAGCAGACGGGGCCAGCCGAAGCCGCGCTGGGCGAGATGTACCGCGAGCGAAGCCTGCCCCAGGTGCCGGGTTACAGCATCCTGTCGCGCTGGATCGAGGGCGGGCTTGTGCCCACCGCCGAGGCCGAGCGGCTGATCGCCCGCTACCTGTACGCCCACTACGGCCGCGAGACCCTGATCGCCGACATCGGCGCGACCTCTACCTCGCTGTTCCTGGCGAACGGCGAGCGCGACCAGGCAGTTGTGCGCGGCGATATCGGGCTGGCCTACGCGCTGGGCAACCTCATAGCCGAGCGCGGGCTGGAGCGCGTGGTGCGCTGGCTGCCGTTCGACCTTGCCGAAGACGACCTGATGGACTGGGTGCTGAACAAGGTCATCAGGCCGCTGGGAGTGCCCCACACCGCCCGCGACCTCGCCATCGAGCACGCGCTGGCCCGCGAAGCCCTGGCCGCGGCCAATAGCGTGCTGCTGTCGTACAACCGCAACCGCCCCCCGCGCTACGATCTGCTGATCGGCACGGGCGGACTGCTGGCTCACGCCCCGCGCCCCGGCCAGGCCGCGCTGCTGCTGCTCGACGCCCTGCAGCCCGCGGCAGAGGGCATCGGCTCGGTCGAGCTTGCGGTGGACACCACCACGCTGATCCCCGCGCTGGGCAACCTGGCGCGGCACAACCTCGCCGCCGCGTCGTACATCTTCGACCGCGACTGCCTGGTGTGGCTCGGCACGGCCATCGTGGTGCAGGGCGAGGCTCAGCCGGGCGACACTCGTACCGCCGTCAGCGTGACGGTCGAGCGCAAGCCGGGCGCGACGGAGACGGTCGAGGTCCCCTACGGCAGCATACACATCGTGCCGCTGCGCCCCGACCAACGCGCCTCGCTCACCGTGCGCCCCGGCGCGGGCTTCCGGGTGGGCAGCGGCGAGCCTGGCAAGGCGCTCAAGACCCAGTCGGGGCAGGAGGTCAAGGGCGGGCTGGTCGGCTTGATCATCGACGCGAGGGGCCGCCCGCTGCGCTTCCCGGCCGAGCGCGATGCTCGCTACCTGCAAGCCCGCCGGTGGTGGTCGGCCTTCGACGCGATCCCGGCGAACGACCCGCTGTCGAGCGGCCCGTTCACCCTGGCCGACCGGCAAGCCGCGGGGGTGGACGACGACGACCTGACACCCGACGAAATGTAACGCCATGAGCCAGTACTACCCCATCCCCCAGCCCACCATCGCGAACAACATCCTCATCCGGCGAGAGCGCCGCCTGCCTGTGCCCGGCGAGGTGCTGGTCAAGGCGGGGCAGCGCGTCGAGCCGAGCGACATAATCGCGCAGAGCACAATCGCCTCGGAGCCTGTGCGCGTGGACATCGCCTCGGCCCTTGAGATGTCGCCGGGGGCGGCGGCGCGGCGGCTGCTGGTGTCGCCGGGCGCCGAGGTAGCGCAGGGCGACGTGCTCGCGCAAAGGGGCGGCACCGGCTCGCGCTCGGCCCGCAGTCCGGTCGCGGGCGTGTTCGCCGGGTACGACCTCGACTCGGGCACCGCGCTGATCAACACGCCCGCCGAGCCTGTGACCGTGCGCGCCCACCTGAAGGGCATCGTGACCGACCTTGTGCCCTACTACGGCGCGATCATCGAGACGCCCGCCACGCTGGTGCGCGGCATCTTCGGCATCGGCGGCGAGCAGCACGGCGTGCTCAAGGTGGGCGCGTCGTCGGGCGACGAGCAGCTGACGCCCGACATGGTGGACGCTCGCTTCACCTACTCCATCGTGCTTGCCGGGGGCGAGCTTACGCTGGACACGCTGTACCGCCTGATCGAGCAGGGGGCGAGGGGAGTCATCGCGGGCAGCATTCGCTCGTCCGAGCTGCAGCGCTTCCTGGGCATGAGCGGGACGCACTCATGGGCGCTAGGGGCGGCGACGGGCGAGTCGGCCGGGTGGGATTTCCCGCCGCCGGTGCCGGGCATGGCCCCGCAGGTGCCGCCCGACTTCGTGGTGATCATCACCGAGGGGTTTGGCTCGGTGCCCATGACCCCCCGCACCTTCGAGCTTATCGCGGCGTACGACGGGCAGGAGATAGCCATTGACGGCACCACGCGCCTGCGCGGCAGCCTTGCGCGGCCCGAGGTGCTGATCCCGCTGGCCCGCACCACGGCAGTGCGCTTCCTCGAAGAGAAAGGCCCCACGGTGGAGGTAGGCACCAACGTGCGCCTGCTCTCGCCCTCGTACCTCGGGCAGATGGCCCAGGTGACAGGCCTGCCTCGCGGCCCGCGCACCGTGCAGTCGGGCGTGGTCGCGCCGGTAGCCGACGTGCAGCTATTCACCGGGCAGAAGCTGCGCGTGCCCCTGCTGGACCTGGAGGTGCTGGAGTAGTGGGCAGGGGCGAGGGGCGAGGGGCGAGGAGTGATGCGAAGCCTCTCCCGAGTGCCTATGTTTGCTCTCCACTACCCGGCGCGTCCAGATCCCATCTACTGGCCACTGGCCACTCCCACTGACCTCACACGCTTGCATCTCGCGCCCCGGATTGGTATAATACGGTGCCCGGGCGTGTAGCTCAGTCGGTTAGAGCGTTCGGTTCACATCCGAAAGGTCATAGGTTCGAGTCCTATCATGCCCACCCGGGAACGCGGCCCCTGAAAGAGGGGCCGTTTTCTTTTCCACACCCCGAAAGGTGGTATCATCTGCCTGTGAGACACCTCCTTGCTACCCTGCTGATCGTTACTGCCCTGCTCGTGGCCCTTGTGGGTTGTGACACGACCGGCATCCCGACGCCCACAAGCGCGGCCCCCACGCCCGCCGCGGCCGAGACCCCTCCCGCCGGAGATACGTACCCCACCAGCACACCGTATCCGACGAGCACGCCCTACCCGGTCGACTCAGGCGTGGCTGCCACCCCGACGACGGCCTCCGTTGTCACGCCCACACTCACGACCGCGCCTACCGCCACGGCGACGCCCGCCACGACCTCCGGTGATATCACGGTTGACCAGCCGGAGCCGGCTGCCACCCCGACGCCGCCCCCGGCGCTTAGCGTTGTAGTGACGAGCGAGCCTGCCACTCCCGAGCCGGTCGAGGAGCCTGCGCCCATTCCGACCGTCACCACGGTGGTGAGCGACGAGCCGCCGTCGGGCGGGTGGAGCCAGGTGGTGCGCGTGCCCCCGGGCAACAGGCGTGTGGCTATCACTTTCGACGCCGGGGCGGCGGGCGAGCCTCTGCCTTCCATACTGGCCGCGCTGCGCGAGCGCAACATCCGTATCACCATGTTCTTCACCGGCAAGTTCGCCGAGACGTACCCTGAAGGTGTTAAGCAGGCCGCCGCCGACGGCCACGAGCTTGCCAACCATACCTACTCGCACCTGGACTCTCGAGACCTTACCGACGAAGAGCTTGCCGACGAGCTAGCGCGTACCGAGGCGATCATCATGGGTCTGACGGGCCGCACCAGCAAGCCCTACTGGCGCCCGCCCTACGGCGCATACGACGCTCGCGTGCTCAACGTTGCCGCCGAGCAGGGCTACCGCTCGATCTACTGGACGCTCGATTCGCTCGACTCGGTGGGCCAGCCCAAGACGCCGGACTTCATCTTCAACCGCATCACCTCACCGCCGGGCGAGATGAACCTGGACGGCTCGATCATACTGATGCACTTCGGATCGCAGGCCTCGGCCGACGCGCTCCCCGGCATCCTCGACCGCCTCGCCGAGATGGGCCTGCAGGTGGTCACGGTGTCCGAGCTGATCTCCCCTTGACGACGCCCGCACCCACGTTGGTCATTTGTCGAGCGCCTCATCGAAGTGGGGCGCTCGCTACATTCACAGGCAATTTGCCGAGCAAGAATCGGATAGCACGAATGAACGGGATGCCCTAACATATCTGTGTTGGCTGCATGACCATGAGTGGAGAGAGCGCGACAATGTTAGAGCAAAACGAGAGGTACTGGCAGGCGGTGCTCGAGCGAGACGCCGCCATGGACGGGCAGTTCGTGTTCGGGGTAAGCTCGACGGGCGTGTACTGCAAGCCCTCGTGCCCCGCCCGCAAGCCGCGCCGCGACCGCGTGACCTTCTACGCGACGCCCGCCGAAGCCGAGGCCGCGGGGTTCCGCGCCTGCCTGCGCTGCCGCCCCAGCGGGCAGCCTGCCGGCGAGCCTGACGCGCACAACCTGCTGGTCGAGCGCGCCCGGCACTACATCGAGGAGCACCTGGGCGGCGACGCGCCCCTCACCCTCGCCGCCATCGGCGCGCAGGTTGGCGCAAGCCCTTACCACCTGCAGAGGGTGTTCACCCGGATAATGGGCGTGTCGCCACGCCGCTACGCCGAAGACCTGCGGTTGCAGCGTCTCAAGGAGGGTCTGCGCGCAGGCGACGACGTGACGGGCGCGCTGTATTCGGCGGGCTACGGGTCGAGCAGCCGCCTGTACGAGAGCGCGGCCGGCAGCCTGGGAATGACACCGGGCAGCTACCGCAAGGGAGGCGAAGGGGTGTCTATCAGCTACACTATCGTGGATTGCTCGCTGGGCCGCCTGCTGGTGGCCTCGACCGGGCAGGGTGTGTGCGCCGTGGCCCTCAGCGCGGACGACGCGGCGCTCGAGCGTCATGTGCGCGAAGAGTACCCCGCGGCTCGCATCGCCCGCGACGACAGGGGGCTTGCGGCGTGGGCGGAAGAGGTGCGCGCTCACGTGGACCGCCGCCAGCAGGAGATGAACCTGCCGGTGGACGTACACGGCACGCCGTTCCAGCTTCGCGTGTGGCGGGAGCTGCGCGCCATTCCCTACGGCGAAACCCGCACATACTCGGAAGTGGCCCGGTCGCTCGGGAGGCCCTCGGCGGCGCGGGCTGTGGCCCGGGCGTGCGCGACCAACCGCGTGGCCCTGCTCATCCCCTGCCACCGCGTGGTGCGCGAGGACGGGTCGCTCGGCGGCTACCGCTGGGGCCTCGACCGCAAGCGCGCCCTGCTCG